>CAYMRF010000109.1:0-1508 GCA_964392765.1 uncultured Pseudomonadota bacterium | reverse complement strand
TAGGCGAGCGTGAGCAGGAAGAAGAACAGCGTCTCGCTGAGCATCATGTTGCTGTAGAGCGGCATCAGCGGATCGACCGCGTAGAGCCCGGCGGCGAAGAGCGCCGCGCGCTCGCCGAACGCGCGCCGCGCGATGCGGTGGATGAGCAGCACCGTGAGCGCGTCGAGCACGAGGTGCGAGAGCAGCACGACCCATGGGTGGCGGCCGGTCGTCACGTACAGCATCGCGACCCACGCCGGGTAGAGCGGCGTGCGCATGAAGTCCGCCTGCGCCGTCGGCGTGTAGGCGAAGCGGTGCGCGTCGAGCATCGTGTTCGGGAGCTGGTGGTAGCCGGCGGCGTCGTTGACGAGCATGATGCCGAGCTGCGTCAGGCCGCGCAGCACCTCCTCGTCCAGCACCTGGCCGTTGGCGTCGAGGACCTGCACCTCCTTGCTGAAGTAGAACAGCTGCGCCTGGCTCTTGGCGAACGGCAGCGAGCCGACGCGGAGGCGCTGCGAGGGCAGGAAGACGTTGTCGGGGCCGGCGATGACCAGCATGTCCTGGCCGCGGCTCGGCGCCTGCGCCAGCAGCAGGGCCACCTGGTTCAGCGTCTGCTCCACCAGCGTGCAACCCAGCACGTTCGTCAGCCCCTTCACGAAGCCCAGGTGCAGCGACACGCCCCACAGCCGCGACCCCTCGCCGGCGATGAGCAGCCCCACCGAGGGCGGGCCGGGGTCCAGCGGCAGCGAGCGCAGGACGTTGATGACGGCGCACCCGCTGCCCTCGAGCGTACCGGGCTCCTCCACCACCGCCCGGATCGTCCCGGCCGCCCGCGCCACCTTGTTGGGGCTCCGCCGCAGCCACGCCTCGAGATCCTTGCCGCGGCCGCCCTCCCACGCCTTCAGATTGAACGCAAGCTCACGCAGCTGCAGCGCAGCGCGGTCTCCGCGCAGCTCGCGCACGAGGGTCTCCACGGATTCCCTGGGGGTAGATGAGCGCGTGCCTGCCAAAGATGACGGGCGGCGGACCGCAGCCCCTCGATGCCGGAGGGCGACGGGCCGTTGTTGTGCCGCTCGGCCGCAGCCAGGCTGTCAGCCGGGGACGCAGCGGCTGCCATGGGGGACCGGGGCGCTGCGAATAATGGTGCGCGCCGAGTGCCGCCTGCCCTCTCTGTCCAACCGGCAGTCTCGACCGCTGACACCTCAACTACTCAAGCTCCGATCGCTAAGAAAACAGTGTCCTTGATGACAGGACGACAGACCGGGTGGCCGGGAATACAGACAGAGGGGATAGGCGGGCCGGGCGCACTGCCAGCACCGCCGCGCGGCCGAGAGGGTCCAAGGACGGGCGCTGCCTCAGTCGCTACTTGTCGCTGGCGAGCTTGCCGCGCTGGACGAGGAGCAGCTTGGAGGTGCGGAAGGTGGGGTCGGTGGCCAGCAGCGTCAGCAGGTCCTTGCGGGTGATCCGCCGCGTGTACACCGGCCCGGTGGGCAGCGCCGGGGCGGCGGCGCGGCCGCGCTGCATGGCTG
>CAYMRF010000108.1:0-1565 GCA_964392765.1 uncultured Pseudomonadota bacterium | reverse complement strand
TATTAAATAAAAATATTGTTTCAATTTTTGTACGTTTTATTTATTTTTTGAAATAATCTATAACGCGGTAAGCGCGAAACGCAACGCTTGAAAAATAGGCGTACCTTTATATACATGAAGGATATAGGTAAGATACGGATAGAGCTATGCAAGATGAATTGCAGGGTGCATCTTGTACTACCTGAGATCAAAAAAACAGGAAATGGATTGGAATACAGCACCTGTTGCGATGATTTCAGAAAAAAACTGGAAGCGCGATATCACGAGTTGTGGAACGAGCCGGAAACCAAACCAAGGTCTGTAAGATAAGCAGGCAAAACAGTTCCGGCCATCACAATACATATTTTAGCAAACGCCGGTTTAAATGCACTACCTTTAGCGGGGATGGGTGTTCTATCTCTTAAAACATTAAGATAATGACGGCTGAAGTATTGAAAAACTGGAATAAGATGAAGGGCCACTTGAAACGCGAATTTCCTATGCTTACTAATAATGATGTAGCACAACGCACCGGTAAAGACGAGCAAATGCTGCAAAACATTCTGTTCAAAACCGGCAAAAGCGAAGAAGAGATGACAATTTTTTTGAACGAGATACTGGCGAAATAAGTTTTAAAAAAACATAAAAGAAAGAGGCTGCAATTGTTGCAGCCTCTTTGCTTTTTATTGCAGCATAATATCATCGCCTTACCACAAACCTCTTTTGTGCCACAGCGTCATCGGTTGTATATCTCAATAGGTAAGTGCCATTGGGCAGGTTTATCGGTATATTATCTGTAGTAAGCGCTGCGTTATATAATTGCCTGCCGAGTGCATCGTAGATGCTTACCTGCGGCGTATGTGTCGTTATGCTTTTGCTCTTTATGAACAACTCGTTTGTGCAAGGATTAGGGTAGATACTGATGAGCGTATTACTATGTACAGTAGGCACATAACCTTCCCAATAGTAATCTAGTAGTATATCGTCTATTATCCATCCATCCTGATGGCTATCTACACTATCAGAAATAAAAGTAAAGCGATAGAAAATAGAATCCGTATTAGCTCCCTGTTGAGATAGTGGAAAAAAATAAGTTGTCATATATACCCAACCTATAGTAGAGGTGTCAATGCTAATTCTGTTAACATTAAAATGATATTCACCAGACTTCATCAAATTCTTCCATGTTTTACCAGTGTCTGATGAATACTCGATGATAGCTATGTCGCCACTATCTTTTTGCAACTGAAAACTAAATGAGATTCGCGGTAGATCTATAAAGTGCGCCGTGGGCCACTCCTGCTTAAGAATGAAGACCGAAGTATCATTTACAGGATAGGTGTTAACGGTATCTGTAATCAAGGCATTGGGGTATGTCCGTGCTGAATCGAAAACCGCTTTTTGTGGCCTGCCTATTTGCCACATATTATGCTTGTAGTTTACGGTATCTATAAATAAATGTCTTCCTATTGTATCATGCGGAGGTTCAAAACTGCAATTCCAAATATCTTTTGCTTGCCCATATCCGCAAACAAAAGAAAACAGGCACAAAAAGAGTAGTATAGTTTTTTGCATAGAAGATGAAT
>CAYMRF010000107.1:0-1640 GCA_964392765.1 uncultured Pseudomonadota bacterium | reverse complement strand
GAAGAATGGGCCATGATAAGCAAAAAATCGTCCGCCGAAGCTTGCCAAGCCGGAAGGCCTGGATAAGCGAAGGCTGGACGTAATAAATAAGGGAAGTAAATAAAGGTAAGTCGCAGAATCTGTCAGGTCCGAAAGGAAGCAGCAGGGGTGATGTAATCTTGTATTTATTTCCCTGTCTCATTAAAAAAGTAGAGATGGTCCTTCGAGACCCAGCCGTCGCTCTTTGAGCTATGGCGGGCAGGGCGCCCGGGGCGGATTTTATCCCGAGCCTGTCGAGGGGCAGGATGAGCGGGATTGATTTATAAAATTTTTATTTAGATACGTATATGAAAAAATTAGTATTAGCAGCATTATGTGTATTTTCTTTGCGCGGCATGGAAACAGCAGAATCAAAACTTTCTAATGATCCGGTTCGCCAGCAAGCTTTAGAGTTTATTGAGCGCGCTAAAGCGATCGCAAAGGAAACAGAAGAGCGGGCAAGACTTTTACAAGAATCTAAGGCGGTGCAACTAGTAGGGCCTTTAACCGTAGCAGTTCTTAATGGCACTCCAAGAAGCCTTACTATGCGTCTTACCAGAAAAGAAGATGGATTTTATCGTGCAAGCCATAAAGGTATAAAAGCATGGAAATCTTCAGCCGTTGATATTAATCCAGAAGGGTATTTTGAGTTGCAAATTTTAGATGAAGAGCAACGTTTGTGCTATCTCAAAAATATGATCCAACACGTAAATCCTGAGTGGGCAGATCGCTTGGTCGTTGAAGAAAATGACTGGAAAGAATGGGTGGAAAAAAATGAAGTTAAAATACAACTTTATCCCGTGACTAAAGAGGTAGGAGCAAAGGGTAATGAGCATGAGCGACGTTTAATGGTTTCGCTTTCACGATAGTTTAGATAATTTTACCGGCAATGGTGCCATATGAATACTCAAAATCTCAATCTTGCACGAAAATGGCGATCTAAAAATTTTGACCAGATCGTTGGTCAAGATTTGCCGGTCAAAATGCTTAAAAATAGTCTTTATTTAAATCATTACTTTCCGGTATATCTTTTTGCTGGCCAAAAAGGGTGCGGTAAAACCAGTACTGCGCGCGTATTTGCCGCAGCAATAAATTGTGCAGAGCTTCCTCAATTCCAAAAAGATCCTAAAAATTCCATAGTTCCCTGCTTGGTATGCGAATCATGCACTGCGTTGGTTGCAGGCAGACATCCTGATTTCATTGAAATCGATGCTGCTTCAAATACCGGCGTTGATAATGTACGCCAGATTATTGATTCATCGGCATTATTGCCGTTGGTGGGTCGCAAAAAAATTTATTTAATTGATGAAGCGCATATGCTCAGCAAAGCAGCATTTAATGCATTTCTCAAACTTATGGAAGAGCCGCCTGCAAGTGTTATCTTTATTTTAGCGACTACCGATACTCAAAAAATTATTGAAACAGTACGCTCTCGCTGCTTCCAGCTCTTTTTTCGTCCGGTAGAAGAAACTCCTTTGCTTGCCCATTTAGAAAACGTTTGTTCATCTGAGCAGATTGCCTGCGATTCTGAAGCTCTGCAGCTTATCATTAAAGAAACGGGCGGATCAATCCGAGATGCACTTAACTTATTAGAGCAAGTTCGATTTTCTGATGATCGCGTT
>CAYMRF010000106.1:0-1658 GCA_964392765.1 uncultured Pseudomonadota bacterium | reverse complement strand
GACCGCCTGGTCCTGGCCTTGGCCCTGGAGATGCAGGAGCCCGCGACTGCGCTGGGCCTCCAAGGCCTCCTCAAAGGTCATCCCGAGGGGAATAAGGTCATGCGTGAACCGGAAGCGGTCGTCCCTTCTAACAGCCTCAGCAAGGTCGCGCAGCCCGACCGTGCGTCGGCTCTGTACACTCGCAACTGCCCCCGCAGAGCGCGCCAGGGCCTCCACAAGGCATTCGGTGGCGCGGCTGATCGTCGACACTGCCTCGGCAGTGACTGTAGAGAAGTGGGTCGACACGGTCGTCGAGTATGCCGAGCCAGACAAAAGTCCCACCACTTTGGGGCCCTCCAGCTTCACCAGCCGCTTGATCTTGGCGGCGGGGAAGGCCGGGCCCGCGGTCGTCGGCGGCGGCGTCCCCGTTCCGCCACCTTCCTCGTTATATTCGTCGTCCATTATCCAAAAATATATATAATGAATTACTCCAGGATCCAACACGTCCTCGTCGCCTCCCTGGGATGGTTTGCCGCGCACCGGCTCCTGCTTGCCCTGGTGGTCAATGTATTCGTCTAGCACTAATCACACGGCGCACAGCCCCTGGGGAAAGCGCTGATCCGGAGGCTACCCAGGAGCCTAGGAGACGCCCGGAAGCTTCGCGACAGAAAAGGCCCGGGTAAACAGATGGCTCAGGAAATGGACATCCTAAGGCACAAGTTCCAGACGGCAGCGTGGAAGTTTCTCAGCTACGGTACGTCATGCCAATTGATAGCTGATTATGCAATCTAAGTCTTCTTGTCGGGATTCGGGGCGTACGCACTCAGCACGAGCGAATGGATTTGGGACCTCGATAGATACTTTGATTCCGACTCCTCAGAGATACTCTACTATTACTACGTCCTGGGGATTGGATACTATCTATACTCGAGCCTGACGGTCTTCTACGAGCCCAAGATGAAGGACCGGACCCAGCTGCTGATCCACCACGCCGCCACGCTAACCCTCCTGCTCTCCAGCTACCTGGCCAACAGGACCCGCTACGGTGCAGTCATCATGCTCCTGCACGACGTCAGCGACCCGTTCATGGAAATCTCCAAGCTGGGGCTGTATCTGGACTGGGAGTGGCTGTCCACGCTGGCGTTCCCCATGTTCGCCGCCGTCTTTGTCTACACCCGCAACTGGCTCTATCCCCGGTACATCGTTGCCAAGGTTTGGGGGCTCAGGACACACTATGTCTACTGGTGGCCCACATTCACCTGTCTGTGCATCCTGGCCGTGTTGCACGTCTACTGGTCCTATCTGATACTCAAAATCCTTTACCTCCACGTCCTCAAGGGCGAGACCCGCGGAGACATTCGCGAAGAAGAATGACTCGCTAATAAAGGCCTGGTCCTTGGATGCCTCTTTGATCAATGCATCGACTATCCTCCCCATGGTTAGCAGAGCTGGCGCGTCAAAGCTTTCATAGTAGCCCTCTCCCCGCGAGCCCATGGCCTTTAGGTGGCTGCGACACGCACTGTGCAGCGTGTGCAGCAGCTCTGACGCAGGCAGCTCCCCGTCCATCCTTCTTGCACAGCCATCGACGCCACCCACGGTTCGCTGTGCGTCATCTCCAGCCCGTCCAGTCTTGTCCATTGGGGGGACTCCGGGCACGTGCGCGCCTTTCCTCCTTCGCT
>CAYMRF010000105.1:0-1714 GCA_964392765.1 uncultured Pseudomonadota bacterium | reverse complement strand
CGCACGTGTCGACGACAAATAAGAAAAAGGGCGCGACGGCCAAAGGGGCGCCACCGGTGGGCGAAGGAGGCCCCCTCAGGGTGTACTCAACCGTGGTGCAGGCGGGGCGGAGCTCGGGGGGCAGGTTGTCAGCGGAAATGTCACGGTAGTGTGGGGGGAAGCCGTTCCGGTTCAAACAAAAGGGGCAGACCCAGAAGCGCGCCTGCAGGTCAATTTGGCAGTAGGGATTCAGGATGGCGCGGCACTTGCACAGGACGGGCTCGTACCCAAGTGGGGGGAGCTCGGTCTGCTCCTTCAGGGGGGTGTACAGGCAGCTCGTCGGGATGACAAGCTTGTTGGCCTCGGCCTTGTTCGGGGGAAGGACGTTCCAGGCAAAGCGGATGCCGTCGCGCTGCTCAATGCTCTCAAAGTCCATTTCTCGACTGACAAATCACGGTTGAAATTAATTAAAGCAACAATAAAGAGATTTTCGTGACTTTGCCTGTCTCGATTCGATTCGGCTGGGACCGTCTTTTATTGGTAGCAATTGAGTAGGACAACAAGGACCAGCAGCAGCACCAGAGCCGAGGGCCTCGCCACGCCTGCACCGTTCTTGTTAGTCTGGCTCTCCTTTGAGCCGTACGTGCTCATGATGGCTCTGTGCTTGTGCTGCAGGATCTGCGCCAGCCTATCGCTCATCGGGATGCACACGTCCAGCGGGACGATGGTGTAGTTCTGGCCCTGCACAAAGTCGACGATGCGGTCCAGACTAGCAGCGGTGTTGGGAATGATGTCCCTGAATTTCAGCACAAACGAGCTCGACGCAGACGTGGCATTCTGGAAGCCCCTTTGCAGGCTGGCCCAGATGCTTTCGAGCTTGTTGTTCTCGTCGCGCACCTCGATCCTGGGCCGCGTCACAGTCAGGCCCAGGTTGTCCAAGAGCCGCTTGGTCCCGCCGGGCAAATGGCTTTGTCTCCTAGCAAACCGGACATACTGCGGCTGTCGGCCGGTCAGGACGCTCAGCCAGTTGGAGGCCTTGGCAATCGTGGCATAGAGCTCTCTGTCGTCGTCGTTTCCGTTGCCCTGGGCGTAGTCGGGCACGTACATGCCGATGGTGTGGCCCTCCAGGGCTGCCCTTCTGACATACGCCCTCAACGTCTGGTTGCGGAAGTAGTCCACCGTGACATGGAAAGCAGCCAGGATGTTCCTCTTCTGCAGAACATCCAGGATACGCCCTGTGGCCACGCCCGGGCCCTGGTCAAACGTCAGGGCCACTTGGCCGGGCCTCTTGCACGTGGACGGGATCCCGCCCCCATTGCTGCCGGCAGAGGAAAGCCCCGCAACCAAGAAAAAGAAAATGAAGCCCACCATAGTCTGTCTTTACTCCAGAGGAGGCCTGGGATCCAGGACGTGTGTATCCATGGAGATGACCCAGCAAAGATGATTGGCTGACCGAGGGAAATTGTTTTTCGGGCTTTTAAATTAATTTCATGCTCACTGCCTCCTCGCTTCCTCATTCTGCTGCATCTGGCGGCTTGACGATGACGGACTCGGGTCTTTCGCCCATCGGATCGGCCAGCGCTAATAGCAATTGCGATGCCAAAAGCAACGCAGAGGCATTGTCGGGTCCGCACACAGTCTCCCAAAAGACTGCCTCGGGAGATGATGACCGGGATGCTGCTGTTGCTGCGGGGCCGGCCCGGGTTGGCAGGGAGATTCATAGGCCGGTTGTCTT
>CAYMRF010000104.1:0-1738 GCA_964392765.1 uncultured Pseudomonadota bacterium | reverse complement strand
TGGCGATGCCTATTACTACCGCGCGATGAGCCTGTACACCCTCGGCAAATACGATGAAGCTATTTTAGATTTTGATAAAAGCATAGCCACCCAACCGTATGCAGACACCTATTATTGGCGCGGCAATGCCAAATATGCGCTTCAGGACTTTGCCGATGCCATACCTGATTTTTCCAAAGCGATACAAAAAGGAGCAAACGATGTGGGTACCGGCATAACACCGCTCATGCAAGCAGCGCGTGCGGGCGATAAAGAGATAGTCACCTTTCTTCTTTTTTACGTGAAAGTGGATCCCGCAACAGTAAATCCGCGCGATGGAAAGACTGCTGCTGACTATGCTCGCCAATACGGACATGAACACATTGCACTTTTGCTGAGCAAATTTAAATAAGTTTTCAACCGTTGATTCTCCTTTAATTATTCTGATAGGGTAAAAAAAAGGAGAATGAGGATGAAATTTAATAAATTACTATTACTCGCATTGAGCCTGAATCTCATCGGCTCAACTTTAATCGCGGTTCCTGTTGCAAAAAATGATCAAAAAACTGAAATTGCTGCTTATATCGATAATATTGCTACGCTTCAACGAGCCGCAAACAATGCTAAACAAGCGGCAAAATCATTACGTTCAGCAGCTGACGCTGCAGCACCAGTGGTAAAAAAACGGCTTGAGCAGGCCACTCTCAATGCAAAAAATGCGTTACAAAAATTGCAAGAAGCGGTAGCAGTATGGACTCATGATCCGTTAGCAAAAGCAGTTATATCAACGGATTGGGTATCAGTACGGAGCATACTTGCACAGAGCCCAAAACCAAAATTAGAATTAATGAGAGCAGTAAAAACTGTTGCAGAAGCTGAATTATTATACGAGCAAAGCAAGCCGAATCCGTCTGCGCCAGAAATCACTGCCTTGGAGCGTATCATTCATATGCTCGATCAAGCGATAAAAGAATATGAAAATAGAGAGCCTGTTTCCATATTAATGGAGAGCAAGCCCTCGCTTTAATATTTTGTCATCCAGGCATTTAACTATTACCGCAATTTCAGTGTAATCAAAGCGAGTAAGCATAAAACCAATGATATGATCCCAAATCGGGTAGTAATTTTAGATTCGGGCCAGCCAAGAAGTTCAAAATGATGATGGATTGGCGCCATTTTAAAAATGCGACGCTTCCAGCGTTTATACACAAACACTTGAAGCACTACCGAAACGGTTTCCAGAGCAAAAAGGCCGCCAGAAATAGGCAATAAGAATTCTTGTTTTGCCATGATCGCCATTAGTGCCAGCGCGCCACCCAAGGCTAATGCCCCCACATCTCCCATAAAAATTTGAGCCGGGTAGGCGTTGTACCATAAGAATCCTAATGAAGCCCCTATTAAAATTGATCCCATTACTGCTACTTCAGCACTGCCCGCGAACGGAATATGCAAATAATCAGCCAACATCATATGCCCGGCCAAGTAGGCTACCAACGAAAAGAGGACAAAGTTAGGCAAGAGAGAGCCGATGGCAAGACCATCAAGGCCATCAGTAAGATTCACTGCGTTGCTCGTGGTGACCATCACAAACATTGCCCAAGGGATAAAAAGAAAGCCAATATTGGGCGTAAGATTCTTGAAAAAGGGGAAAACTAAGAGGGTGGGAACATGAACCCAGAATACTAGAAGAACACTGATCAAAGCCGCAATTGCCCATTGAGCAATAAATTTAGCGCGGGCACTAATGCCTCGGCCGGTT
>CAYMRF010000103.1:0-1908 GCA_964392765.1 uncultured Pseudomonadota bacterium | reverse complement strand
GGCAAACTTCCACGCATAAGGTACAACCGGTACAATCTTCAGTAGATACCTGCAAGGTATAAGACTCTGTTTCTTTATTCCATTCTTTACCGATTGGATCTACGTGTTTGAAAGTTTCAGGTGCTGCCTGCAGCAATGATTTGTCATATACTTTCGGACGTATAGCCGTATGCGGGCAGATCATAAAACATTTACCACATTGTGTACACATATTCGGATCCCAAACCGGTACGGCATCGGCAATATTTCTTTTTTCCCATTGTGTGGTGGCACTTGGATATGTACCATCTACAGGAACCATACTTACGGGAAGATCATCGCCGTGTCCTTTCATCATCATTGCTGTAACATCCTGAACAAATGCAGGTGCAAGAGGAGATACAACCTGTAAAGGAACAACCTCTTTACTTACCTTAACCGGAACCGTTACTTCGTACATTTCGGCCAGTGTGGCATCAACTGCTTTAAAGTTTTGTTCTACAACTGCTTTACCTTTTTTGTAGTATGTTTTTTCAATTGCTTTTTTGATCTGTTTGATGGCTTCCTCACGTGGAAGAACACCCGACAGTGCAAAGAAACAGGTTTGCATGATGGTATTGATACGTGTACCCATTCCGGTTGCCTTTGCAACTGAAGATGCATCGATCACATAGAAGCGTAATTTTTTCTCAATAAGATCACGTTGCAGATTGCCGGGAAGTTTTTCCCAAACTTCATCTTTACCGTAAGGGCTGTTCAGTAAGAATACGCCACCATCTTTGATGAAATCAAGCATCGGTGTTTTTTGAGTAAATTCAAACTGGTGACAGGCAACGAAATCGGCTTTTGAAATAAGATACGGAGCCTTGATAGGGTTAGGGCCGAAACGTAAATGAGAAACAGTTTGTGCACCAGATTTTTTGGAATCATACACAAAATATCCCTGGGCAAACAGTTCGGTATTTTCGCCGATGATCTTGATGCTGTTCTTGTTTGCACCAACGGTACCATCAGCACCTAATCCGAAGAATAAACCTTGTGTCCATTCAGATTCGTCTAAAGAAAATCCGTTGTTGTAATCAAGGCTTGTAAATGTAACATCATCATTGATACCAATGGTGAAGTGATTTTTTGAGTTGTCTTTTTTAAGTTCATCATAGATAGCTTTAACCATTGAAGGTGTGAACTCTTTGGAAGAAAGTCCGTATCTGCCGCCAATGATCTTTGGTAATTGGGTGATAGTACCTTTCTGTAAGCTTTCCATCATACAGGTCAAAACATCCTGATAAAGAGGTTCGCCTGATGCTCCGGGTTCTTTAGTGCGGTCGAGCACTGCAATTGCTTCGGTGGTAGCAGGCAATGCTTTCATAAAGTAGTCAATAGAGAACGGACGGTATAGTCTTACTGTAAGAACGCCTACTTTTTCTCCTTTTGCATTTAGTGATTTCACTGTTTCATAAACAGTTTCTGCACCGGATCCCATTACAACGATCACCTGTTTGGCATCAGTGGCACCGGTATATTCGAATACCTCATATTTTCTTCCGGTGATCTCGTAAAATCTTTTCATCGCTTTATCTACGATATCAGGAGTGGCATCGATATATTTATTCACGGTTTCACGACCCTGGAAATACACATCCGGATTTTGTGCTGTACCTCTGATGAATGGTTTATCAGGACTTAACCCTCTGTTTCTGTGTGCAAATACCAGTTCATCATCAATCATTTTTCTGATATCTTCATCAGGGATGATCTGTACTTTATTCACTTCGTGAGAAGTACGGAATCCGTCAAAGAAATGCAGGAAAGGAACTCTTGATTCAAGCGTTGCTGTCTGAGCGATCAACGCGAAATCATGAGCCTCCTGAACACTTGCTGAGCTGAGCATTGCAAAGCCTGTGCTGCGTGCAGACATCACATCCTGAT
>CAYMRF010000102.1:0-1985 GCA_964392765.1 uncultured Pseudomonadota bacterium | reverse complement strand
ATTGTGATGCCTTTAGCGTTAGTCGGTGGTTTTTTATACGGAGCTTTTTGGGGTTTGGTGTATGCGGGAATTAGCTGCTTATTGGGCTCATTAATCTCATTTTTGATTTTAAGATATGTAGTTTCTCATTGGGTTGATCGATGGCGCGATAAACGGTTAAAGAAATTTAATGAAAAACTCAAAAAGCATGGTTCCAGTTATCTTTTAATGTTGCACTTTTTATCGGTAATTCCTTTGTTTGTGATTAATCTCTTGGCAGCTATGGCACGCGTACCATTGATGACCGTTATGTGGGTTACTTTGGTTGGTACGTTCCCGCTGAATGCATTATCAGTATTTGCCGGTACTCAATTGAGCTCAATACATTCATTTAAAGACATTTTTTCTCCAACCATTATGCTACTCTTAGCGCTTTTGGCAGTGGTAGCTTTGGCGCCGTTACTTATTAAGAGATTAAAGGGATTATTTCGTGTATAAAGCAAAATGGTCAAAGAAACGATTAATTTTGGCAGCAGTAGTATTCATATTCATTGCTATTATTTGGTCTACGGGACTTCATAAAAAGCTCACTTTTGAGAATGTAAAATATAATGCCGTCTGGCTTCGCGATCAAGTAGAGCACCATTATTGGTGGTCGGTAATGGTCTATTTAGGCACTTTTATCACGGTAATTCTATGCGGATTGCCTGCCACGGCAGTAATGAATATTATCGGCGGTTTTCTTTTTGGTATTGTGCCCGGCGTGGTTTTGGTGGTTATTGCCGCAACTATTGGCGGGACGATTTTCTTCTTAATTGTTCGTTATATTATCGGGAGCTATTTGCAATCACGATTTGCCACGCGGTTAGAGAAATTTAATCATTCATGGAATGAAAGAGGCTGGCTTTTTTTATTAACCTTGCGATGCGTTCCGCTTGTTCCTTTTTTCATGGTGACTACGCTGGCAGGCCTCACTAATGTTCGGCCGTTTACTTTTATATGGACTACCGCGTTGGGGATTATTCCTTCAGCGATTATTTTTGCGTATGCAGGGCGGCAGTTGGGCACTATTAATCAACTAAAAGATATTTTTACAGTGCCTATTTTAAGCGCGTTGATATTACTGCTTTTATTAGCAATGTTGCCTATTATATTAGTGCGCCGTCGCAAAATTATTTGAATGGATCCAGATGTTCAATTTTTCGCGAATACCGTCAAAATCATGATAAGATTTGAGAAGACCTTTTTTCTTTGAATAGCAAATAGCATAGATTCCCATTGATTGGGCGGCTTGCACATTTTCTATTTGATCATCGATAAAAATCGTATTGGCAGGGTCAAGATCATATTTTTTAAGAATGTATTCAAATATAGCCGGATCAGGCTT
Organism: uncultured Pseudomonadota bacterium; assembly: GCA_964392765.1. Classification (GTDB taxonomy): domain Bacteria; phylum Babelota; class Babeliae; order Babelales; family Vermiphilaceae; genus BTUB01. The sequence goes on along the minus strand of CAYMRF010000102.1, from coordinate 619 downwards.
TACTAATCCAATATCTCCAGAGACCACGATACCATCAAAAAGATTAAAGAATTCAGGATGTTCCTCTTGCATATAGGTGAAAGAAACGGGATCCCAATTAGATAAGATATAAATTTTATGGCCAGCTTGCTTTGCCTCTTTTACAAATCGCACCGCTTCATCAATTAATTGGCGAGTTTTAACAAAGGTTTCAGGGTTAAAAATCATTTCGGCCAAAGAGCGCACGAGTGCTTCTTCGGTCCAATTGGTAAAGCTTCCTTGAGTATTTCTGATAATTTCGAGTAAATCATGAGGGGTAATGGTGCCTTTAAGCCAATCTACCATGAGCTCAGGAAGAATATGGCCATGGGCATCACGGACTATAATTGAATGAGCCGTTCTGGGTTTAATGGTATCAAGAAATTGAAATAATTTTCTATGGCAATCAAAAGGATTATTCCACGTGCTTGCATGAAAGGCGAATTTTTCAATGCCGATGGTGAAGATGGCGCGCATATATTTGGTTTCCACCAAAACATCACCCGCATCAAAAACAATGTTTATTGGCTGTGTATTTGCAAAAACTTGTGTTGCCGATAAGGCCAGAAGTGTCGTGAAGGATAACCAAAACGTTTTAATA
>CAYMRF010000101.1:0-2019 GCA_964392765.1 uncultured Pseudomonadota bacterium | reverse complement strand
CCCTTATAGTATTGGTAAAAATTTGCTCGGGGGAGAAAGGTGATGTTAGGGATATTCAAAAAAGCAGCAACTAAAAATGGCCCATGGCCATATAGTAGTGAAATAAAGGCAGTAGGATTACTAGCTCTCGCGCTTTTTCTAGCAGCGGCATTATTTTCTCATGGTGCCCATGATCAATCATGGTTCTTTTTTGCTACTAATGCCAAACCAGTTATGAACTGGTGCGGTTATATCGGGGCATGCCTTTCAGCGGTCTTGTTTTATCTTTTTGGTGGGGCGAGCATTATTCTCATTTTGCTGTGCATGTTTATGTTTTATTATGTGGTTACCAAGAAAACCATTCAGCAAGAATGGGATCGCATTGGCGCATATTGTGTTTTACTCTTGGTGGTTTGCGCGCTTGCTGCACTGCATGGTATTGATATGCTGGGCAGTTCAGTGCCTGGGGGATATTTTGGAAGATTACTGGGCGGCATTTGTTATCGATTATTTGATGCGGTAGGCACCTATATATTTTTATATAGCATATTAGCGGCATCTCTTATTATTATCACGCGGTTTTCATTTATAGGATTAGTGCAATCAGTTTTTGCACGTATATCATTGGCAAGCATTCGCGTTTATTTGGTTGATCCGTTTTGCCAATGCTGCGTATTAGTAATGCAGCCTCTTAAAAAGCTTTATGCAAAATCGTATGCATTGATAGCAAAAAAAATTCATCCGGAAGAACCGCAAGAAAGCAATTATTCATTTGAGGGAGGCGTATTTGATAATGCGCCGATTCTTGATGATGAGTTTTGGAATGAATTAAAATCCGCCCAACCGTCAGCTTCTAAAATGGCTATTAAAGATCCCAATCCTGTTTCACTCACTTTTCAAAAGCCAAAAACTGTTGAATTAGAAATTCCTAAAAATGCTAATTCTATTGATAGTGAGGAGCTCGAAACGAGCGTCTCGAACTATACTCTTCCATCCCTTGATATCTTTATTGGCGTTGATGAAGAGCAAAATGATAATGCACTCACGCAAGAATTAGAAAAGCGTGCAGTAACGCTGCAAGAAAAATTAGAACGGTTTGAAGTGTATGGCAAAGTCACCGCCATAAAGCGTGGGCCAGTGGTCACACTCTTTGAATATCAGCCTCAGATTGACACTAAAATTAGCAAAATTATAGCACTTGAGGATGATCTTGCACTCGCATTGCAAGCAACCAGCATTCGTATTATTGCCCCAATTCCGGGAAAATCGGTAGTGGGATTTGAAGTAGCTAATAAAAATCGTCGCAGTGTGATGCTTTCGCAACTCATAAAATCAGAATGCTATCTTAATAGTCCGGCAGCATTACCCATGATTTTGGGTGTTGATACGATTGGCAATCCGATCATCATCGATCTTGCAAAGATGCCACATTTATTAGTTGCTGGATCCACCGGGTCAGGAAAATCGGTAGGGCTTAATGCGATGCTCATAAGTTTGTTGTGTAAAGTATCTCCTGATGATTTACGATTAATCGTAGTTGATCCTAAGCGGCTTGAATTTGCCCCGTATACTGATATTGCGCATCTCTTATTCCCCATTGTTACTGATCCTAAATTAGCCCCTTCTGTATTGCGATGGGTGGTAAAACAGATGGAGCAGCGATATGAGATTATGGCAGCCGCAGGCGCTCGTAATATTCATGATTATCGTAAAAATATGCAAGAACATCATCAAGAAGCAATGCCATTTATTGTGGTAATAATAGATGAGCTTGCAGATCTTATGATGTGCGCTGGCAAAGAGGTAGAAGATGCGATTATTCGTATCACGCAAATGGCGCGAGCAGCTGGGATCCATTTAATCGCCGCAACACAACGGCCATCGGTTGATGTGATCACGGGTTTAATTAAGGTTAACTTTCCCAGTAGAGTTTCTTTCCGCGTGACTTCTAAAATAGATTCACGCACCATTCTTGATTGCGCCGGTGCGGATAAATTATTAGGTCGTGGCGATATGCTTTTTCTTGATGCCAATGATTCA
>CAYMRF010000100.1:0-2033 GCA_964392765.1 uncultured Pseudomonadota bacterium | reverse complement strand
AGTTATCATCGAGCCCTGTGATTTGATTATTTGATAAATCAAGATAATTACAAGTAACAGGCAGATCATTAAGATTAAAATGTGTAATAGCATGGCCAGCGATCGATAGTCTTATAAAATTATTTCTTAATTCGGGATGTGTCCTTTGAATAATTGGAGTAATACCTTCTTGTATTCCCCGCAAGCTTACCAATCTATGATGGGGGTTATATAATTTGCCGTCACCATCTTTTAGCCATTCATAATCTTTGAATAATTGTTTGATTTTTTCATAGGACAAATCTATGCAAAAACTGCTTCCAATAATATATCCTAAATTGCGTAGTGGAGTATCAACACTGTTAAACTGCGTTAAGTATTTTGGACAATGCAAATAATCGATCGCATTTCTACGTAAATTTTCTTTTTCTTCTTTTAATTCCTCAGAATCATTTTCTTTATCTTGCAAATCCATCCAAAGCAAATTAGAAAGCTCAAATAAAATATTTTCTGGGGCGCTGCAATAATCAGCAACTTGAAGCATAATGATGTTGCGTTCTTTTGATTGCTGGGAGATTATTTTGGGATTAATAATAAATTCAGCTAAAAGCCTGAGATTATTACCGGTTATATGCGGCTGATCGAAGACCGGGATTTCACTATTTAGATCATTAAGAAAATAATTTTTTAACTGTTCGCATTGCTTGAGCGCTTGAACTTCTGCTAAACGTGTAATTTCCTGTTGAGTGCCGTTGGCATCAATAAATAGCAGTGCCTCAGTTTTATGAACTGTTTGTTGAATTGGCTTTTGCATCGCAAAACTAGCAGAAGGAACTGCTAAAAGTGCGCAGAGTAGTAATTTAAAATAATTCATATAACCTCACCAATATTTAAAAAAGAGGCAGCTTCACAACCGCCTCCTTTTATTTTTTAAAACCCGAATCCGAAGTTTACTGGGCCTGAACCGAATGAAACGCCAAATGATGGGCGAACATACGGAGCAGCATATACAACCGGCGCTAATACCGGACGGCAATAGCCGTGGCACGGCGCCACGTAAACGGGACGATACACCGGCATACCAACATTAAAGCCAAAGCTTACACGCGGACCATGCCTGCCCGCCGAAGCCTTGGCGTAGGAGGGGCTACGGTGATGGCGATGCCATGCTTGTGCGCCTGAAACAGGTAAGCTTAAGAGCGCCATTACGGGTAAAATAAGTTTCATTAATTTCATATAAAATACCTCCATTTAAGTGTTTTGAGACCCTTTTTTAGGGTTTTTTGCCATAATTTAATATTAACAAATAGAAAATAAATTGCAAGGGGGGGATAGGCGCTAAAAAAGGCAGGGGCTTATTCCTGCCTTTTAGTAGAATTTTGAAGAAATTATCGGGTGAAAATTTCCCACACTTTTTCTGTTACCACTGAACCATCAGCGTACTGAGTGGTTTTTGGCCAATATACAGAAGCTTTTGGTGACCATTGGCCGCCCAGGGGACCCCAACTGGTTTTTACGGCAACATTTGCCAAGCTATCTTTATCTGCTTGTATAATGGCATTATCAGTTTTTACCATAACAGTTTTGATGAGGTATGCAACGCATGCAACGGCAGCGATTCCGCCCGCAATTTTGAGAGCGGTAACTGAATTATTTCTCACCTTGCCCCAATCAATTGCTTGTGCTGAATTGAAAGTAAAAGCATTAGCCATAATTAACAGTGCGAGTGATACAAACGTTATTCTTTTCATGGAACCTGCAAGATATGAGTTTTATTAATATATTAAAAATACTAGTTGTTAGTGTGTCTTTAAATTAGAAAAATGCAAGAAACAGGCTGCGAGGTCTATTTTTCCGATAGAAAGTTATGATGAATGGTTGAGGCCTCTTTAAAGAGGCCTCAAATATCTGCCGTTGCCACTATGCGCAAATAGTGCAAGTGGAGGGGCTAGAATTTTGGCATAATAAGATCAGTTTGCTGGCTGCTGCCTGAACCTGCTTTAGCGGTGGTAGTAGGTATTTCTACTCTATAATCCAGGTCGCCGCGCAGGTTC
>CAYMRF010000099.1:0-2148 GCA_964392765.1 uncultured Pseudomonadota bacterium | reverse complement strand
TTTTTGAGTCTGCTCAAAACTGGGGAAGAAAGATCCTGTGGCTAACTTCAAAATCGGAGCATGCTCTGGAGTGAGGTAAGAAGAAAACTCATATGCTTTTTGTATCGGATTTCCTAAGCGAAGTAAAATACCCGCTTTATCAAAAGGTAATATGGTTGCAAGTCCAGCAAAACTTGTGAAGGGTATTACCTGTTCAATGTATGAAACAGTTCTAGTATGGAAATATTCACCTTTAGCGAAAAGGCCGACTAAGGTATTAAAAAGTGACTGATTAATCAGTGATTTTAAATTACCGAGTAAAAATTCTCTCTTATCTACCAGTAATGCATATCCTATTCTTGGTTTATCCACAAATCCTGTGGTAATAAATGCTGCCGCACAAGCACCAGGATCAAATAAATACCCTGCCATCAAGCTATTTCCATATGAGATAGATCCTGTGGGCCTATCTACACTCCACGGAGTAAATTGAATTGATTTTTCTTTCTTTTGTTGAAGCTCTTTTAACTCTTGAAAGGTCGGTGCTGGCTTTCCTGTTTCAGCAAGAAAGTAAATTTCTAAAGGCTCTTGCGTTTGAACTCCTTTGCCGGCACGTCCAATAGGATAAATTTTTGCTTCCCTGCCCCCTCGGTATAGTATGCCAGAATTTTGTTTATGCCCATTCTCTTCTAAATTTATGAATGCTTCCAAATTTATTGAATTTGCTAAATATGCAGCAATGGTTTGAGCGCCTAAATTCAGGGAATTTACTGATGCTTTTCCAAGCGCCAGATAATCTTCGTGGAGGGCTTTAAAATTTGCTGTCGAATTTTTCGTTGTTATCGCATTGACAATAGCATTGTTAACTACCTGATGAGCATTAAAAACAAAATCTTCATTATTAACAACAGTAAATAGATCATACCATTCTTGCATTGTTGTCGATGGGTTTTTTACGAGTCTTTCTACGTCGTCTTGAGCTATAGAATATTGCTCGTTGTTAGCCATCATTTCATTCATTTTTTCTAATTCAGGCGCTGCTTTATTTTTCATATCTATAACAAACAATTCATAAATAAGCGTCGGCATAAATGCGATATCATAATTGGGAGAAATTGTTTGTATCTTTTTACGCAAGAATCCTTCTTCAGCGCCTTCTCGAGGTGCTGTGATTTCTTGCAATTCATCGGGAGACATGTTTTTTGCGTTTCCAATAACCATAGGCCATTGATACTGCATTAAAACATCGTAAATTTTACGGTATTCTTGGGGATCGCTTATCGTATACGGAGCATCTTTTTTAAATACGATATATTCTGCCTGAACCAATGTAGGAATGCTTAAAAACAGTGCGCTTATTAGAATTTTTATAAACTTCACAAGAAATCCAATACTAAACAAATGAATTATTTCTAATTGAAATTATATATCAGAATGTGCTCTATTCTCAATGGTTTATTCATTTTTAGATGAATTTTGCGCTTATTGAATGTTTTTTAAGACTACCGCGGACTTAAGCCTTCAGCTCTTCTGGCATTAGAAATTGCTTGTTGCACTGAAACCACCGAATCTCCCGGACTTGGACGAACATCTGGATCCAGCATTTGATCTATTCTTAATTGAGAAGCAGTACTATAGGGGGAAAAACCCGCACGAGAATCAGCATCACGAATTCTGCGAGGCCTGCTGGCTGCTGATAACGATTTAGTAGTAGAAATCGTTGAACTAGGATCTGCAGAATTGGTTTCATCGCGACCCATGGCACTAATCTGCAATGAAATACTCAAAAACATTATTAATAATTTTTTCATAATCTTATCCTAAAAGCTGGCCGGAGCCAAAGCCCCGGCCTATTAAATCACTTATAGGGGAGGAACTACCGAACTTACTGCTTGTGCAGTACCTTCAACAACACCTTCTGCTGCTGTTGCAGCTCCGCCAACTACGCCACTAACGGGACGATAATCGCTACGATAATAATAACGGGGAGCTACTCTATCGATTGCCATTGCTTCAGTTTCTTCAACTACTACGGGCGCTGAAGCTGATGGATACACTGTTTCTACTCGAGAAACGCCTAATGGTCTTGTTTCAAAGGCTACATCGGGGCCTCTACGATCCCAAGCGCCCCAGGCTGATGCAAGCGATGAAATACTTAATAACGCTGCT
>CAYMRF010000098.1:0-2243 GCA_964392765.1 uncultured Pseudomonadota bacterium | reverse complement strand
GCTATTTTATTGTGCGGAATCGGTCATAAAATATTTACCACGGAAGCATTGACATCTCGTCTTTTTAAGTCAACAAATTCCTTAAGTTGACACCTTTGGGCCCGGCCCCTGACACTTGCCAAAGGAATTGCAACATCTCTTACCGATCACAAAGGGCGCACTGCACTTGATATTGCAAAAAAGCGCGATAATGCCGCCCTTATCGCCCTCTTATAATCGGGTCCGGTAATCGGTAAAAGTGGCCAGACTCAACCCCTTCTTCTGGCTAAAAAAATAAAATTGAAAAAAACATAATGACATCCCCCATCACCATATCGCGTGCATAATCACGCGATGGTGTAGCCCTTAATGTCCTCTAAGGAATTATTTAACATTTTATTACACTCTTGCTGATTGTCGATTAGTCCAAAAGGGAGTGTAAGTCTGTTATAGCATGTCTGATAAAAGATTGTATTTGCAGAACATATTGTAAGCCCCTTTGTCCCAATTGCCTTTGCTCCCGTCATGCCAAAAACAAAGGTTTTGAGTGATTCAGTATCAGTATTGCTAATCCACTCTTTAACCCATTGCTGTTTATGCTCTGGAATGTTTACAAATCTCAGTTTGGAAATCACCATTTCCTTTGAGATTTGCCCCTGCAATTTTTCAGAAAGGCGATCCGGCCCCATCATTTGGACATCATCCATCGAGACCCTTCTAAAAGGGGTACTGCGCATTCCTTTTGCTATTTCTATAAGAGGCAGCAAATAGTCTCGCAAATGGGGGATGAGATACTTATTTGTTATTTCACGCCGAACTGCCTGCTGCACCTCCGCTAAATGATCCTGGATGGTATCGATCGTAATGCCTTTATTTATAAAATCCTCATCATAATCTAATCCAAATGCTGAAAAGCTATCTTTTAGCGTAGTAGCATCAGTTTCTGAAGTAAATGGCGCGGCATAACTTTTCAACTTATTCATGTCCTCAGATTTCTGTCTCGTCCGGCTACTCATTTTAGCATAGATATCTACCATCTCTTGAAAGCTGTTTTGATCTGCTATAAGTGACTCGAAGGGTTTATCAAGATGTTCTGGCTTTAAATATGTAAGAGCCACAAATACACTGCGGTCAAAGATCATGCCTATTGGATATTCCTTGATGGCATTAAGGCAAAACATCATGAGTTTTCCGAGGTTTTGGTATGTTAGTGCATCTTCGCTGCTCATAGGTAACTTTGGCAAATAGAGGCCGTTTTCATATTTTTCAAAATGCAAGGCATCTACAATGCCTGCAAAGAGTAACGTAATAAATTCTTTACTTAAACCTGAAGCGTCAATGCCAGCTTCATCTTGAAAGCGGATGAATAATGCATACTGGGCCCCTTGCGAAAATCGACTTGTGACATTTTCTAAGATTTGTATGGGTTTTTTTTCTAGTTCGCTTCTTGCAATATGGATCGCATATCCTAGCTGTCGCAATAATTCATTCATCTCCCTTTCAAATATATCATGCCTGGCGGAGTAAGACGTTGCTGCTTCAAGCTGTGGCGAGATTCTCTCAAAAAGCGCATTTCTTGGAGCTGAAGGCAATGATGAAATTTCATCTATATAGTAATCGCGAGTAAATTCATCTTCTTCAGGAATTCCGCCACTACCTATGATTAATTCTACCTGCGCAAGGATCGCTGCTCTCTGATCGGCTGGAATTTTTGCGATAGCATTTATGTATTTCTCTGTACAGCCCCAAACTTTATCTTTTTTTACTAATGGCAAAGCTCTGCTAAGTACATCCTTTCGCTCCTCGTCGGATACTCCTAGAACAGCATTTATAATTCCAAGTTTATAATAAAGTGGGTCCTCCTTATCAAAATAAGGCAAAGCTGCGCTTAATCGCTTATCCCAATCAGAAGCACTAGTAGTTAGTAGTAGACTCTGAATTTGGCTAGTAAAATCATGAGCGTTCTCAGGTAAAATAGTTGGCATAAATGGCTTAGCTCGAGTAAGTGCCTCTTTTCGTTGCTCTACAGGTACACGGGAAAGCGCATAAAGATACATCGCTTGAAAAGTGACATCGCGAAATTTATTAAAATAGGGTTTTTCAATCTCGAGTAAATCATTCCACTGCTTGAGTGGAATTGAAGTGATTGCGTTGATCACAAGAACAATATCCGAGAGGTGCTCACGGTGACCCTCCACAAATTTTCTTATATTGTCAACAACCTCTCCTTTTGATCATCAGGAATTCGTCCAATATATGTAACT
>CAYMRF010000097.1:0-2374 GCA_964392765.1 uncultured Pseudomonadota bacterium | reverse complement strand
TAGATAGATAGATAGATAGATAGATAGATAGATAGATAGATCTGTTCTGTTGCTGGTCATTTTTCTACAACTTTCTTTTTTAAAAAAAATCTCAGATGAATAGACCATATAAAAATTATTTGAGTCGATGCAAGAATTAATTAAAAATAAAATGGCCACCCAAGTGTTTACCCGCGTGAGTAAAGAATTTTAAAAAATTGCGCGGAAATAGAATCATCAAAAATAATCCAAAAAACCAAACATTCTATATTTATCCTTGATTTGATGATAAAAATTGACTAAAGTTTCCTTGTGATAAGGAAAGATTTTTATAGCAAGGAAAATCCAAATGAATGAAAAAGACATACTTCAGATTTTATTAGGTGAATTCTATGAAAAAATAGAGAACCTAAAAAATATTATTGCTCGGGATGTCTCGTTTCCTGAAATTAAAGATAAAGTTAAAGTTGCCATTGGAATGCGGCGGGTGGGCAAAACGTATTGTGTCTATGAATATATTTTAAAGCTCATAAAGTCTAAGGTAAGTAAAAAATCTATTCTTTATATCAACTTTGAAGATGACCGGCTACTGCCTGCTGACCAGCACAAATTAGCAAAATTAGTTGAGGCATTTTATGCTTTATATCCAGAAAATCATGAAAAAAAATGCTATTTATTTTTTGATGAGATTCAAAATGTTGATAATTGGGCACTCGTTATACGGCGTTTGCAAGATAGTAAGAATGTAGAGATTTTTTTAACCGGATCTTCAGCAAAGTTACTCAGTAAAGAAATTGCAACTAGTTTACGTGGCCGATCGTTAGCAACAGAAATTTGGCCCTATAGTTTTAATGAATTTATGCAGGCAAAAAACATCGTAATTAAACGGAACTTGTATGATAAAAAAACGCAAGATAAGTTAAAGCAGGCATTTCAAGAATATTTATCAGAGGGCGGTTTTCCAGAAGTTATCTCCTATGATGCAGATGTGCGAAGAAAAACATTACAGGAATATATCGATGTGGTGATTTACCGAGATATTGTTGAACGCCATGCAGTTAAGAATCCTGCAGCTCTTAAATATATGATCAAATCTATGCTTCATAATATAAGTAGACCATTTACTATCAATAAGTTTTATAATGATTTAAAGAGTCAGGGATACCCCATAGGAAAAGATATTTTATATGAATTTTCCGATTATATAGAAGATGCTTATCTTGCATTTTCTGTAGCTATTTATGACAAGTCTTTTCGCAAGATAGCCGTGAATCCTAAAAAAATATATGCCATTGATCCAGGACTTGTAAGAGCAATCACATTGGATTTTGATGGCGAGTTGGGCAATCTTTTTGAAAATATTATCTTTTTGGATCTCCGGCGACTGGGTTGCAAGATAAGCTATTATCTCACTGCTGATCGTTATGAAATTGATTTTTTAGTCCAAACTCCTTCGGGAAAACGGAAACTTTTTCAGGTTGTTTGGGACTATGATGATGCAAAAACTTTTGAGCGAGAAAATAGAGCATTGCAAGCCGGGATGAAAGAATTGAAAATCGAAGGTGAAATAATAACTCTCGATTCATATCTTAGGTCAGGCATTATTTTACCATGAGATAAAAAATAAAATGGCCACCCAAGTGTTTACCTGTGTGAGTAAACCTGGATGACCATTTTTAAAAAAAGAAGTCGCTTAATTAAAAATTATATTTTGCGCCAATAGTTATTGGGAACGCAATTTCATTGCGGATTCCACCTACGATTGCAGGATTAGTTACTCCGATATCAATGGTTGGCGTTTGCAGAATATTCACGCTGCATGGTGCGCATGATACCACTACTTCCGCCGTCAACACAAATGACCAATTTCCACAGTAGCAATAATCAAGACCCACTAAACCACCACCGGCAAATACCGTGTTGCGTGCGAAAACATTTGAGGCATTGGCGCATCCAATAGCATCAGGGAAGTTCAGCAATGCATTGTTAACAATGGATGCACGGATATTTTTGTGATGGATCAAGCCCACTTTGCCGCCGATGAATGGAGCAATAGCGCCGCACCATAACATGCGATCCCAATAGTAATGCGCGCCCACGTACCACTCAACAAGTTTATATTTGCTCGGCTGCGCAAACGCTAAACTCAATGATGAAAACTCGGTTGAACGTTTGCCTTTTGCTTGTGCATAATTCACTTCCGTAAACACATTCGTATGAGTTGAAAGTGCGTAGCTTAATTGCCCACCAATTTGCCATGGCAGATGAAATAAGTTTGAAAATTTAGGGATGCGCACGGCAGAAATAATTGGGCTGGTGGAGCAGTTGACGAGATTGATGGAATCTCTGCCGGTCCAGATAATCGGACGAATGCCCACATCAAATTGCAAGCCCC
>CAYMRF010000096.1:0-2541 GCA_964392765.1 uncultured Pseudomonadota bacterium | reverse complement strand
CTTAGGCCAAGAAAGCACTCCGTCCCCGGTGTTTTGGGGGCAGGGGTATGAGAGAGACAAGAACTACGGACCGTTCATGGAACACGATCAACTCAAATCTTCCCAGTTGCCGCCGCAAACCTATTCCCGGCTCGACGATCAGGATGAGGAGGGCCTGGCGCTCGGCGAGATCATCGGCATCCTCATGGAGTACCGCTGGATTATCGTGGCGGTTACCGCTCTCGGGATCTTGCTCAGCGCTGCTTGGGTGTTCATTGTCAAACCGGTTTATCGGGCCGATGCGTTGATCCAAGTGGAAGAGAATGGGCCTGGCGGTAGTAGCGGAGCCATGTCGGCACTGAAGGATCTTGGGCCGCTGCTCGGCATTGGCGGCGATACAACAGTGGCTGCCGAGCAGGAAATTCTCAATTCCCGCATGGTCCTCGAGAAGGTCATTCAGAAGAAGCGCCTCAACATTCAAGCGGATCCCCGCTACTTCCCGGTTATCGGCCAGGCCATCGCGCGCCGTTATAAGGATGAGGGGCTCAACAGTCCATGGCTTGGCTTGTCCAGCTTTGCGTGGGGTGGGGAGGATATCCAGGTGGATGCGTTGGAAGTGCCCCGCGATTGGCTGGATGAAAAGCTGACCTTCGTGCTTGGTGAGGGCGGACAGTTTGAGCTGTTTTCTGATGGTGATGAGCCGGTATTAGCCGGAAAAATTGGAGAGCGCGCATCAGCTAAGGGTTTCTCCATCTTTGTGCCGAAGGTTGTTGCCCGGCCGGGAACTCGCTTCAAGCTGGTTCGGCTTTCGCCCGATGAAGCTCTTGATAGGCTCGCAAAGCAGTATGTGATCAAGGAGCGAGGTAAGAAGTCCGGCATTCTCGAGATCAGCCTGAAGGGGGAGGAGCCAGACCGGATCGGCGTCATTCTGGATGATATCCTCAATACCTATGTGCGCCAGAACGTCGAACGTCGCTCTGCTGAGTCCGAGCACACTCTTCAGTTCCTCGAAACGCAGCTGCCTGAAATCAAGCGCCAGCTCGACGCCGCAGAAGCGGCCTACAACGGCTACCGGCAGAGTCGTGGCTCGCTTGATTTGTCTATTGAAACCCAGAGCGTGCTGGGTTCCATCGTCGATGTGGACAACCAGATCGTAGCCTTGAAGCAAGAGCGGGACGAACTTCGCCAATATTTCACTTCAGAGCACCCGCGTATTCAGGCGGCAGACGCAAAGCTGGAAAAGCTCAAAGCCCGTCGTGCGGAGTTTGATGGTGCCATATCCAAACTACCGGATACCCAGCAGACGGTGCTGCGCTTGGCGCGGGATGTTGAGGTCTACACCACGCTGTATTCCGATCTTCTCAACACGACTCAACAGCTGCGTGTAACCAAGGCCGGTACGATTGGTGATGTGCGAGTTCTGGATCCGGCTGCGGTAACAACGCAGCCTGTCGGATTGAAGCCGATCCCGATTCTTGCGATTGGCGGCTTTTTGGGGTTGTTGGCTAGCTTTGCTGTGGTGTGGGTGGTGCGTACGCTTAACGTGGTGGTCGAAGATCCGGAGGAGGTGGAGTCCAAGCTGGGTCTGCCGGTTTACGCATCGATTCCTCATAGCAATGAAGAAGCGGCCATCAACAGCAAGCGTGGCAAGAGTGTGAGGGGGGCAGGAGGGGCTCTGCTGGCAGTCTCTAACCCGGAGGACGACGCCATCGAGAGCCTGCGCAGCCTGCGCACCACGATCCACTTCGCGCTACTCGATGCCCAGCAGAACTCCTTGTTGATCACTGGTGCGAGTCCCGGCCTGGGCAAGAGCTTCATTTCCAAGAATCTTGGTGCCGTGTTGGCGCAGGCTGGCAAGCGGGTAGTCATCATTGATGCCGACTTGCGCCGTGGTCATATCAACAAGGAATTTGGCCTCAGCCGGGAAACTGGGGTATCGGAATACGTTGCGGGCAGCGCTGGAATCGATAGCGTCGTTAAACCGACAGCGGTCGAGAATTTGTGGGTCATTACTACCGGCCAGATTCCGCCTAACCCGTCCGAACTGCTGATGCATCTGCGCTTCGAGGAATTGCTCGAAAAGCTGAGCGAGCGCTTCGATACCGTCATCGTTGATGCGCCGCCGATCCTCGCGGTGTCTGACGCGGCCATCATCGGCCGCCACGTTGGTGCCACGTTGATGGTGGCGCGTGCGGGCCGCCATCCGATCCGCGAACTAGAGCAGGCCGTCAAGCGCTTGCATCAGTCCGGCGTGCACGTGAAGGGCTTTGTTTTCAACGACCTCAATACGGACAGGCAGCGGTATCGCTACGGTTACAAGGGCTATGTCTACCGCTATTCCTACAAGGAAAAGGCGTAAGGCCCTTGCATATTCACAAGGGCTGATGGGCGTGCGTGTCTGCGGCCCTGATTTGTGGCGACCTCGCTGTATGTCATAGGCGTATGGAGGGGCGCCGGGATATCAGATTGAGTACATTGCTTCAATTCAGATTCAACTGTTAGGAACTCCTCCATGATTCTCGTAACCGGCGGTGCCGGCTTTATCGGCGCCAACTTCGTACT
>CAYMRF010000095.1:0-2843 GCA_964392765.1 uncultured Pseudomonadota bacterium | reverse complement strand
AAAAATATGACTTCCCTGGCGATAAAATTCCCGTAGTTCGTGGATCTGCAACAAAAGCACTTGCTGGCGATGCTGGTGAATTAGGTGAACCTGCAATTCAAAAATTAATTGATGCGCTTGATACCTATATTCCAGAACCAAAACGTGACGTTGAAAAACCTTTCTTGATGCCAATCGAGTCAGTATTCTCAATTTCTGGTCGTGGTACTGTTGCAACCGGAAGAATCGAGCAAGGTAGAATCAAGATCGGCGACGAAGTTGAAGTTGTTGGTTTTGGTAAACGTTTGAAAACTGTTGTGACCGGTGTGGAAATGTTCCGTAAAGAACTTACCGATGGTCAAGCGGGTGATAACGCAGGTCTCTTACTTCGTGGTTTGAAGAAAGAAGATATCGAGCGTGGAATGGTTCTTGCTAAAGTAGGAAGCGTTAACCCACACGCACAATTTAAATGTAAAGTTTATATCTTGAGCAAAGAAGAAGGTGGCCGTCATAGTCCGTTCTTTAATGGTTATAAACCTCAATTTTACTTCAGAACAACTGACGTTACCGGTGTGGTAACATTGCCAGCAGGCCGCGAAATGGTTATGCCAGGTGATAACGTTGAGTTGTCCGTTGAATTGATTACCAGCGTTGCGATGGATAAAGATCTACGCTTTGCGATCCGTGAAGGCGGCAGAACCGTTGGATCTGGTGTTGTTACTGAAATTATTAAGTAATTGGGCTATAGATGAAAAAACAGAAAATTCGTTTAACGTTAAAATCTTACGATCATCAGTTACTTGATAAAGCAACTAAGCAAATCGTTTCTACAGTTAAAAGAACAGGTTCCCAGTTAATGGGACCTGTTCCTATGCCTAATAAAAAACGTTGCTTCACGGTTCTGAGATCTCCGCATATTGATAAAAAATCACGTGAACAATTTGAACTCACAACTCACCGCAGAATTCTTGATATTGTAGCCCCATCAGACCAGACTATGGATGCCTTGATGAAGCTCAATATCTCTTCTGGTGTTGATGTGGAAATTGCATAAGGAAGGTCATTCAATGGCAACAAGACTTTGGGGTAAAAAAGTAGGAATGACCCAAGTATTTTCAAATAATAAAGTAGTTCCTGTAACGGCAATTGATATTGGCCGTTGGTTGGTTACTAATATTAAAACAGAAGTACGTGATGGTTATAACGCTGTTCAGGTTGGTCTTATGAAAGATCGTTATGCTGATAAAGCGTTTAATGCAGAATGGCTTACTGATTCTGAAAAATACTTTTACTACTTGAGAGAAATTTCATTTGATGGTGATGCAGCGAGTTTGCAAGTCGGTCAACCGATTGCCTTTAATGAATTTGTGAATACCGGGGAAGCCGTTGACGTAGTTGGTACTACGATCGGACGTGGCTTTGCAGGTTGCGTAAAGCGCCACAACTTTAGAGGTGCTCCCGGAAGCCATGGATCCGATATGGGTAAGCGCCCGGGATCAAGCAGCTCCTACCGCTCTCAAGGAAGAATTATCAAAGGTAAGAAATTCCCGGGGCATATGGGTGTTGATACTCAAGCAATGAAAAATCTTGAAGTTGTTTCAATCAACAAAGAAGCAAACGTGATACTGGTTAAAGGATCAGTTCCTGGTAAAGTCGGTTCATTGCTGTGTATCAGAAAATCGTAGGATAATCCATGAATAAGCAAAAAGTAACTAAAGCAAAAGAAAGTGGCGTATCCTCTGCGATTCAAACACTCTCTGCTTCAGATTTAAATATTGAGGGTGCACGTAAAGAAATTTCGCCCGTTGCTACTGCAGTTTACGTGCGATCTTTATTGCAAAATTGGCGCCAAGGAACCGTGGCTTGTAAGGGCCGTTCTGAAGTTGCCTATTCTAATAAAAAGCCTTGGAAACAAAAAGGAACTGGTAGAGCACGTGCTGGTTCAGCTCGTTCTCCATTATGGCGTGGCGGTGGTGTGATTTTCGGACCACAACCTCGTACCCGTGTTTTGAAAGCTGGTAAGCAATTAAAGCGATCAGTACTCAATTCAGTATTATTTAATTTCATCGAACAAGGCAAAGTTGCTTCCTTGAATTGGGATGCTTCCCTTCAGAAGCCAGCAACTTCACAGGCGTTTAAACTTTTGAAAAATAGTGGTTTGCATCAAGATAAGATTGTGCTTTTCTTACCATCTAATGATGTAATGAGCCAAGCATCTTTTGCAAATATTCCAAATGTGCGCATCTTGTTCTTTGATCAGCCAAATGCTTACGATTTATCAAATGGTACGCGCTGGTTAATTCTCAATAAAGATCTTGAGCATTTTAAAAAGATGGTTTCACAATGGATTTAAGTATTTACGATATCATAATTGGTCCTGTTATTTCAGATAAGGCCTACAAACTTAATCAGAGCTTCAAAAAATTAGCACTTAAAGTGCATCCAGCGGCAAACAAACCAATGGTAAAAGAAGCCCTTGAGAAACTTTTCAACGTAAAAGTTGATAAAGTGAATATTGTTGCTCGTCAGGGTAAAAATAAGAAAGTTCGTGGTAGATCAGTAACCGGCAAATTTTCAAAAAGAGCAATTATTACTTTGGCTGATGGATATTCACTTGATCTTATGGATCAATCCGGTAGTCATGTAGTACCGGCAGAAACAGCTAAGGAATAAAGGGTTATACCATGGCAATGATTACAAAAAGACCCCGTAACGCTTCACTTCGTTTCCAGACTTATCTTGATAATAGTGATATTACCAAAAAAGCTCCTGAAAAAGGGCTTGTTTTTGGTTTAAGAAAGCATGGCGGTAGAAACGCATACGGAAGAATTACAATTCGTCATCGCGGTGGCGGTGCATTTCAA
>CAYMRF010000094.1:0-2878 GCA_964392765.1 uncultured Pseudomonadota bacterium | reverse complement strand
CATGAAGGACATGCAGTAGGCAATTGTTGGCAACGGCCGCAGTAATGGCACGTGAGTTCATTATTATTATGCAACGTGAGGCTCACGCTGCAACTGGAGCATTCAAAAATAAAGCTGCATGCTTTGCATTGCACAAAGAAACTAAAACCGCGCCGATTGATAAAGATGATCGTTTGTTCTTTTTTTTGTAAGCGATCTGCGATCGCTTTCTCAAGCTCTTTCGTGATCCAAAAATTTGCGCGACGTTCTTTATTGGTAAGCAAGACCGTTTTAATGCTCGGGAATGCCCCGGCAAATCGTTTTGATAAACTAAACAGAGGCCATTTTTTATTTTGTGCGATTGCCAAGGATTGAATGGATGGAGTGGCAGAACCAAGCAAAATGGGAATTTGTGCAATTTGCGCACGCATTAATGCTGCTTCTTTAGTATTAACTTTGGGGTGTTTTTTTTCTTGATATCCTACTTCATGTTCTTCATCGATGATGATTAATCCCAAATTAGCGATAGGAAGTAAAATGGGAATATGAACGCCGACGATAAGTAATGGTTTTTGATCGAGCAATGATTGCCAGAGAAGCCTTTTCTCTTTAATTTTAGTTCCGGAATGAAATCCTATTATCGTGATATCTTGAGGCAGTTGCTGTTTTAAAATCTGTTCAAATCGGAGCGCAAGGCTCACTTCGGGCAACAACAGAAGAGCAGTCTTTTGCTGGGCGAGGGCTTTTATAATCAAATCTTTATAAACTTCAGTTTTTCCTGAACCAGTTACTCCATGCAGTAATGAAGGCGTAAAAGTGCCTGCGCCAATAGAAGGAGTTAGAGTGTTTACGATATGCTGCTGTTCGCTGGTGAGCGTGATCGATTTGCCAAACGTTTCTGGGCAAGAACTTTGCAAAATAGCTTCTGGCTCTGCTTGATTTACAAACTGGCGAATGCGCTTAATAAAGTGAAGTGAATCCACTTGGTAATACTCGCTGAGCTGATTTATGAATTGCTTATAATTACAATCCTGCGGAAACGGTTCAATAGAATGCATTGCTTTAAGAGTAAATTTAGGTTTTTCCGGCAGATTATTTGCTTGGGCGATCACATATGCAGAAACAAACTTGTCTTTAAGGGGGACTTTTACCACAGAACCTATCAAATTTGTTTGGTATTCGGCAGGTACGGTATAGGTGAGCGGTTGCCCAAATCCGTTGAGAAGTTTTACATGAATATATTGCATAAATCCGCACTAGCGCTGAGTTTTTTTTTGTATAAGATGAATATAGTATATCCTTTTTCTGGTAATAAAATAATGAGGTTATGTTGAAGATTTTTTTATCATTACTGGCATGCTCTTTCTTGATACATGCGAGTAACCAGCCCAGTAGATTCAGCAAATAAGGTTAGTAAGATGCAATTTGATTCTAAAAAGACAGTTTTTCTCATAGACGGTTCATCATTCTTATATCGCGCCTATTATGGTGTGCGGCCACTTCACACGGCTAAGGGCATCCCGGTTCAGGCGGTGTATAGTTTTGCGCGTATGATTCGAAAAATAATGGACACTTTTCATCCGCAGCAGATTGCTATTGTCTGGGATAGTAAGGGAAAAACTACGCGCCATGAAATGTTTGAAAATTATAAGGCTACGCGTCAAGCGCCTCCTGCCGATATCTTTGAACAAAAAAAATATATTGTGAGCTTCACTGATGCTATTGGTATGAGGCAAATAGCCCAGCAAGGCATCGAAGCTGATGATATTATGTATTCAATAGCGCAAGAACAAAAGGCATTGGGCAATACGGTTGTCTTGATCACTTCAGATAAAGATATGGGTCAAGCAATAGACGACGATCGCTTAGTGATCTTTGATCCGTGGAAAGATCAATTTCTTAATCAAAAGTTGTTTGAAGAAAAAATGGGCTTTCCGGTTAATAAGCTTCCTTTTTATTTTGCTATTTTAGGTGATGCTTCTGATAATATCCCCGGCGTTAAAGGGATTGGCGACAAAGGTGCATTAGAGCTGGTTAAACAATTTGCATCGCTGGAAGATCTTTATGAAAATTTAGATAAAGTATCTAAAGATCGTTTGCGTAATGCGTTAATGGCAAGTAAAGAAGACGCGTTTTTGAGTCATAAATTATTTTTACTACAAATGCATCCTTCAGGAATCAGCGGGCAAGATTTGCAGTTTGATGAGCGTAATTGGGTGAAAGCACGCCCTATTTTTGAAGAGCTGGATTTCAAAACCTTACTCAAAGATATTGATGCCATGGAGCAAATAGAGAAGGGAGTACGTCCTACTGTTGCTCAAAAGATGGTTGGCTATGAATTTATTACTATCCTCAGCATTGATCAGCTGGAAAATTTGTGCGGATTGATACGCCAAAAAAAATTGGTTGCCATTGATACAGAGACTAATGGCATGAATCCTCTTGTTAAAAATACCTGCGTGGGGATTTCATTGTGCGTGCAAGAGGGAACAGCATACTATCTTCCCTTTGGCCACAAGAATATGCAGCAGCTTTCGCAAGATTTTGTGGTTGAAAAACTTAAACCTATCTTTGAAGATGAATCTATTAAAAAAATATTCCATAGCGCCAAATTTGATCTGGAAGCATTGCATGGCATTGGTCTTGAAGTAAAAGGCTTGAGTTTTGATACATTAATTGCCGCAAATTTAATTGCAAAAGATTGGCAGCGAATTGGCCTTAAATGGCTTTCTGAGCATTATTTTGGTGAGCCAATGCTCAGCTTTCAAGAAGTGGTTAAAGATAATAAATATAAAGATTTTTCTTATGTGCCTCTTGATTTAGCAACACGTTATGCTGCTGCTGATGCGCATCAAACGTTTAGACTAAAGCCTATTTTAGAAAAAGAGCTTAAAAATGA
>CAYMRF010000093.1:0-2972 GCA_964392765.1 uncultured Pseudomonadota bacterium | reverse complement strand
TGGTGCCTTTTTTTATTTTCAAAAGAAAAGGGTTTGCCATGTAATGTAATAAAAAATGCCCATGAAATAATTCGTAAGAAAATGAAATTTTTAAAAAGGAGACGCCAGAATGATTCCCAAAAAATTATTTAAAATAGCTTTATGTGCATTTTTTGCATTTGCGTATGCTATACCACTCAAAGGTGATGGGCTTATTGGTGGTAAGCCACAACTTACCGAACAACAAATTGCAAAAATTAAAGAAAAAATTAATTCGCCTAAGTATCAAGAAAAAAAAGAACAACATAAAAAATACACTAAAGAACATTCCAGAGCGCTTGCTGATTTTCAAGGCTGGTGGCAATTAATAACGCGTACCAACTTTCAAGGTTTTGGACTTGGCGCTCCCTATTTTGGCGCGGGCACCATGGATATTGATAGTTATATTTTTATCGATACCACTACCGATCCAGTTACCATTAGCACCTTAGCGGGAACACCCTTTTTACCGCGCGAACTTACCAATGTAGATGGAGCAGGAACGATATTTCTCAATACCTATTATTTAGCAAGTCCTACTGAGCTGGTAAATACGATGGACTTAGATGGCCCAGACTTTGATCCTACCAATTATCAAAGCTGGTGGAGCTTAAAGCTTCAACCAGATGGTACCCTTGCCGCTAATGGCGATTCACGCCCTGACTTTGCCGGATATCTCATAGCTGCCTCCGGAATTTACCAAAAAGTTGATGCTCCACAACAACCGGTACGCCCTTTTAATGATACCGATTCTGCATTTCCCGATGTTACTAATCCAGTAGCAATGGCACAATATATTTATAACGCATTGACCCTCAATCATAATCAGCCTCAAAATATTCATTTTAATGATGGCGATTATCGATCCTTTTATGAAAGAGAAGCAATTTTTGCGCAACTTCTGGATGAAGGATTTACGTTTACCACCCCAATCCGTCGTCTTCGTGTTTCTCAGCCAGGAGTTCATACCCTGGTTGCATTCACAATACCAACACAAACTCCGTATACCTCTACCGATTTAGTCACCGATATTTTTACTGATGGATATTCCTTTGCAACAACGGGATCAACCGTTGAAATTGGCGGATTCGAAGGTCCATGGGCACGCCTCAATGGAACGTATGTAAACGGAGTTTCTATTTCTGAAGAAGGTGCTGTTCCCAATCCACGTCCAACCCATATTGATGTGAATGAAGATGAAACTCGAGGCACATTCAGAAACGTATTTAATCATTTCCAACTTGATTTTGATTCAAGCGATATGCCTCATGATGAACAAGGCTGGGGATTGGCTGCGTGCGGCAATCCATACGTACGAGTAACTCATCGTATTACTGCCGATATGGAATATCCAGCATTCCGGGCAGCAATTGAAGCAATGTTTTATCTTATGTATCGCGTATCAGGCCATAATGCGTTTAATGCCTATTTTGCGCCGGGTTCAGTTTTCTTAATTGATACATGGGATGAATTAGTACAAGCGGTGGCAACCAATAATTTCTGGGGTAACGCTACTAATCCCGGAGATAATTTAGTTCGAACCAACAGAAATCAAGGTATTCCTTCCGGTTATTATAACAATGTGGTGAGAGCAGAACGCGGTATTACTACCTATAATGATCCATTTGGATTAAATCAAGCGCCCGGGTCAACCTATGATTATAATATTGTGATGGCAAATTATCTCGATCAAAGCAGTTTAAGAAATCTTTACTATGCAATTGCCGGAACTCCCGATCTCACTCCGGTTGCACCAAATGGACAGCCTTTACAATTCGATCCAGTAACTATTGGATATAAACCAGTAGTGCCCGGACCTCAACGTGCTGAATTTGTGGGTGCTTTAGGTGGAATAACGGTAGTAAACGGAACACCACAACCTCAAAATCCTGATCCCGTGCATTACGATCTTGTGGGAACTGGTTTTGCTCCCGGCGATGATATTCGTAATTCGAATGCTTATTACATCGGTCTTATTGATCCCGCGCTTACTGCCGGCAAAAAAATTGGATACTTACGTTGGCAGGATGAAACTAACATAGACGCTGCTGCCTTTATGCTTGATTCAACATTCCCCCCAGTGGCAGCACAATTACCGCCATCTCAAGGAGGGACTAATCTTAAATATGGACGCGAGGCATTATCACAAGTGTTTTCTAATATCACACGGTATTTTAATACCCAACAATGTGAAGCATTAATTTTTGATATTCGTACCAATAATGGCGGACTTCTTGAAACATCATACACGCTTGCTGAATTTTGTGGAGCCGATAGAGTTTCTGCCCCTTCTTTATGGTGCAACAAAGATAATGGAAATTCACAATTGGTAAATTTAGCCGATACCACTGATTTTAGCTTCTTTCAAGAAATTGTAGCCGGCAATCAAGAATCATTTAAACGCTTTTACGTGAGTCAAAATGAAGCTACGTATGGCTCTGATACTATTTTGAGAGGAACTCCCGGCAATCCCCTAAAGATAATAATTCTTACCGACAGCGCAGCAGCCAGTGGTGGTGATATTTTCCCTCACTTTTTCCTCGGTGAAAACTTCGATGGCAATATGGGAGCAAATACCATTGGAATCATTATCGGAGATATTGATGGGCGCTTGAAAGGTTCTGCAACAAACAGAAACCCTGTTCCGGTGAGCGAGTTTGCAAATCGCTTATACGATATTAATGGAAATCCATTCCCGGCTATCAGATTCCGCGCAGATTGGTCAACCAGTAATCTCCTCAATGGGCTAACCGATATTTTCTATAATCAACAAACAGAAGGTACTGCACCTTCCCCAGCACCAACACTTCAAGGAACCGCCGGTGGCAATCCGCTTCCTAATGATTGGTCTACCAACGTATGGCCAGCACTTGGATTCATTCCACCATATCCGGGCTTGTTTGATCCTCGTATACCAAAAGGTCTGCCCGTTGCAAATGTTCCTGAAACCGCAC
>CAYMRF010000092.1:2476-3192 GCA_964392765.1 uncultured Pseudomonadota bacterium | reverse complement strand
CCC
Source organism: uncultured Pseudomonadota bacterium (assembly GCA_964392765.1). Taxonomy (GTDB): domain Bacteria; phylum Babelota; class Babeliae; order Babelales; family Vermiphilaceae; genus BTUB01. The sequence continues at coordinate 3,189 of CAYMRF010000092.1, read as the reverse complement.
ATGCGTACCATCCGGATGTACTGGGCCAACCGTTCCGTGTTGTACAGGCCCAACTGGTCCCCAAGGAGCTACTGGTTCTACTGGTCCCCAAGGTCCTCCGGGCGGGCCTACCGGCGATACCGGAGCAACTGGCCCTACGGGAATAACAGGCGCAACGGGACCATGCTGCACCGGAGCAACGGGAAATACAGGAGCAACAGGCAGTACCGGATCTACAGGTTCAACAGGATCTACTGGATCGACCGGAAGTACCGGGTCTACAGGTTCTACGGGTAGTACAGGAAGCACTGGCTCTACTGGATCAACAGGTAGCACCGGTTCTACAGGATCAACAGGTAGTACAGGATCAACTGGTTCTACTGGCTCAACAGGAAGTACGGGATCTACTGGTTCGACTGGTTCTACAGGTAGCACTGGCTCAACAGGATCAACCGGTTCTACAGGAAGTACAGGCTCAACTGGTAGCACAGGGTCTACGGGTTCAACCGGCTCTACTGGTTCGACTGGATCGACAGGTTCAACTGGGTCTACCGGATCAACGGGTTCAACCGGGGCAACGGGAAGAACAGGCTCAACAGGCAGTACAGGTCAAACAGGCTCAACCGGTTCTACTGGATCAACGGGATCTACCGGAAGTACTGGTTCAACGGGGTCTACTGGTTCAACAGGTTCCACGGGCAGCACAGGCTCAACTGGTTCTACAGGAAGCACCG
>CAYMRF010000092.1:0-2376 GCA_964392765.1 uncultured Pseudomonadota bacterium | reverse complement strand
TCAACCGGCTCTACAGGTTCTACGGGCAGTACGGGATCAACGGGGTCTACAGGTTCGACTGGTAGCACAGGTTCGACAGGATCTACAGGCTCGACTGGAAGCACAGGTAGCACCGGGTCTACAGGTTCAACAGGTTCCACGGGCAGCACAGGCTCAACTGGTTCTACAGGAAGCACCGGTTCAACCGGATCTACTGGTTCGACTGGTAGCACTGGTAGTACGGGATCCACTGGTTCTACAGGAAGTACAGGCTCAACCGGGTCAACCGGCTCTACAGGTTCTACGGGCAGTACGGGATCAACGGGGTCTACAGGTTTTACCGGCAGTACTGGTTCTACCGGCAGCACAGGATCTACCGGTTCCACGGGATCTACTGGTAGCACTGGTAATACGGGATCCACTGGTTCTACAGGAAGTACAGGTAGCACCGGATCTACAGGTTCAACCGGATCGACTGGGTCCACAGGTTCAACAGGATCTACTGGCAGCACGGGTTCGACTGGTTCCACCGGATCTACTGGATCAACAGGCAGCACCGGTTCTACCGGATCAACTGGATCAACGGGTTCAACTGGGGCAACGGGAAGAACAGGCTCAACAGGCAGTACCGGCAGTACTGGTTCAACGGGATCAACCGGAGCCACTGGCCCTACCGGAGCAACTGGCCCCGGCGGAGATAGTTATGCTTTTGCATATGATAACAGCACACAGACAATTACTTCCACCAACACTTGGCTCGATATAACTTTTAGTAATAATGTGTTTCTTGATGGATGGACGCATACTGCAAATACTTCACAATTTGTATGTCCAGTCACTGGAATTTATTTAGTGGAATATGATTTACTTGCTGCAAGCAATAATGATACTGATGCAACTATATCTTTCCGTGCAGTCACAGGAGTTGCGAGTCCTGGCAATGAAATTATAGGAAGTCAAAAAGCACTGAGCGTAGTTACCAATGGAGTTGTTCGACCTCTCAGTAATAGTTTCTTAGTAAATTTAACTTCAGGCTTAACCATGCGATTCCAAAGAAACGGCACTAATAATGGAGGCAGAATTTTACCAGCAGGCACCGGAGTTGTACGGCCTAGTATATCAACAACTATTACTCGTATAACATAAGGAGAAAACCAATGAGAGAATTTATTGGAAAAGCGATTTTATTTGCGGTGGTTTTTTCTTTTCAGCTTTCTCACTCGATGAGTACGCGATATTATGCAAATACTTTAGCCTTACAAGCTGATAGTAAGCCCATAGCTGCTGGATATGTAGTCACTAGCGATGTAAGTCAATTTGTTACGGTCAGGTATACTACTGCCGGAGCCTTAGATACGAGCTTTAATAGTACTGGTATTGTGAGCACTCCCATTGGAAGCGATTCATATGCGATGGGAGTTGCAATACAAACTGATGGTAAAATTGTTGTAGTAGGACAGGCGACTATAGAGGGAATACCTCAAGTTGCGCTTGTGCGATATGATACTGCGGGCGCATTAGATCCTAGTTTTGGCGATCAAGGAATTGTTGCCACTTCTCTGGGAGAAGGTTCTGTAGCAAATTCTGTTACAGTTAGTTCAACACAAATTTTGGTAGCCGGAACCGTAGTAATAAACGGTGCATCTTTAGTGTTATTAGCGCGTTACAACATTGCCGATGGAAGTCTCGATAATAGTTTTGGTACGGCTGGGATTGTTGCTCAAATAATTGGAGGCAATTCATTAGCAAATGCGTGTACAGTTCAAGCCGATAATTCAATAGTAGTTACCGGTATCGCTGATGGGCAATTCATGGTAGCGCGTTTTACGAGCGCAGGAGCTTTAGACTCTACTTTTAACGGAACTGGTTATGCCTTACAAAAGCCGGGCATAGATAATTCCGGCAATGACGTAGTAATTCAATCGAATGGTAAAATTGTTGCGGGGGGGCAATCTGACATTTCCTTTTTACTAATACGCTATAACACTGATGGAACTTTAGATACTAATTTTGGAAATAATGGAATAGTTGTAACTTCAACGGGAACGCGCGCGCAATCATGTTTAGGTTTAGCTCTTCAAGCTGACGGCAATATTTTGGCTTCTGGCTACACCGACAGTGATGCGACTGTTATCCGTTATCTGAGTTCGGATGGCACAATTGATACCAGTTATGCATCTGGAGGGGTTCAAGATATTACGGCGGGTCTTAAATCCCGATCTGCGGCAATTATGCTCCAATCAAATGGTAAATCGGTTTCTGCCGGACCATGTGATAATAATTTTTTATTATTCAGATTAAATGATGACGGCACCATGGATTCAACATTTGGAAATCAAGGAATAGTATTAAATCCTAAAGGATTATCTACACTTCCTAATATAACCGGAAACACAG
>CAYMRF010000091.1:0-3254 GCA_964392765.1 uncultured Pseudomonadota bacterium | reverse complement strand
ATAGGACCAAAGATACGGCTACCGACTGGCTCGCCATCTTCTTTAATAATCACACCTGCGTTTTCGCCGAATCTAATATAGCTACCATCTTCACGCTTGGTTGGTTTTACCGTACGAACGATAACAACTCTAACCACTTGTTTCTTTTTAACAACGCCACCGGGTACCGCTTCTTTAACAGCGCACTTTACGGTTTCGCCTAATCCTGCGCTTTGCTTACCAGTGCTACCTTCAATGTGAATTACTCGCATTGCTTTTGCACCAGAATTATCCGCGACAATTAAATTTGTTTCTTTTTGTATCATGCCATTACTCCAGAGCCGCAGAAGATTTTACAACTTGTTTGAGATACATGTACTTAGTCTTAGAAGCAGGACGACCTTCAACGAATTCTACAATATCACCGACTTGAGCTTGTTCTTTCTCGTCGTGAACTTTATACTTCTTTGAAGTTCTCATAATCTTAGATAACTTCTCTTCAACAAAGGTTCGTTTTGTTTCTACAACAACGGTTTTATCCATTTTGTCAGAAACCACTACACCTGTGAAAATGCGTTTCTCTTTTTGTGTTGCTTTACTTGTCATTTTACACCTTTTTGACGCAAAGAGGTTAAAATGCGCGCAATATTTTTGCGGTTTTTCTCAAATTGAGAATAGTCCTTCACATGAGATGTAGAGGAATTCAAGCGCAAACTAAATTGATCGCGTCTTAACGCATCAAGTTTAATAATTAGGTCTTTAATACCTAATTGTTTTATTTCATCTTTAAATTTACTTACTTTCATCGCTGAGTTCACCAATTACTTTATACTGAAGTATTATCTGCTGTTTTCTTTACAAACTTAGTCTTAATGGGCAGTTTGTAGGTAGCAGAATGAAGCGCTTCACGAGCTTCAGATTCGGTCATACCAGCAACTTCGCAAATAACGCGTCCACGTTTAACTACAGAAACCCAAAGCTCTGGATTTCCTTTACCTTTACCCATTCGAGTTTCAGCTGGCTTTTTAGTAACCGGCTTATCAGGGAAAATACGGAGGTAAAATTTACCGGTTTTAGGCAACTTACGAGCAACGGTTATTCTCATTGACTCGATTTGCTGCGCAGTCATCCAACATGGCTCCATTGCTTGCAAGCCATATTCTCCAAAAGAAACATCACGAGCGCCTTTTGATTGGCCCTTCATGTTTCCTCTTTGGACTTTTCTAAATTTTGTCTTTTTTGGCATCAACATGTGTGCATCCTAACCTAATTACTTGCGTGCTGATATTCGCCTTTGCAGATCCATACCTTGACACCAATTTTACCATACGTGGTTAAAGCTTCAGCAAAGCCATAATCAACATCAGATCTTAAGGTGTGTAACGGAATAGAACCAACGCGAGTCCATTCTTCACGAGCAATTTCTGCGCCATTTAAGCGGCCCGCGCAACAAACTTTAATGCCTTTAGCGCCACTTTTCATTGCTGAAATAGCTGCTCTTTTCATGGCTTTTTTAAAGCTTCCGCGCTTAACCAATTGTTCTGCAATATTTTTTGCAACTAAAACGGCATCCATTTCTGGCTGTTTAACTTCTTGCACCGAAATTTCAACGTTTTTCTTGTTTAATCTACGTGCAATTTCATTACGTAATGATTCAATCTCTTGTCCCTTTTTTCCGATTACCACACCAGGACGGCCAGAATGAACAACAACGCGAACGTTTTCACCAGCTTTTTCGATTTCAATTTTTGAAACTTCAGCATTTTCGAGGGCTTTATTCAAGAAACTTCTGATCTGAATATCTTCCAAAAGCTCTTTACCATATGATTTGCGGGCAAACCAACGTGATGTCCAATCTCTATAAACGCCTAATCTAAATCCAACTGGATTAACCTTTTGTCCCACGCTTTTCCTTATTAGTTACTTGTTCAACAATAACACTCACATGGCTCAAACGCTTTCTGTAAATATTAGCGCGTCCCATAGCCCCTGGTTTGAAATAACGGAACATAGGGCCTTGATCTACTCGGATATCTTTAATAACAAGATCCGAGGAATCAAGATTTTGCAATGACTTTGCATTTGCTGCTGCCGATTCGATCAATTTGGTAATCGGTACTGCCTTTTTGAGTGAGCAAGTGCTCAGCCAATTTAAGGCGTATGCAACATTTTTACCGCGCACTACATCGACCAATGGTATCATTTTGAAGTGCGAAACTCGAACATAACGAGCTTTTGCGACAAATTGCATGCTTAAAACCTCAAGAATAACTTTAACTATAAACTAATTTTTCTAATTGTCCTATATAATTTACTCAATTTATTACTATTGAGCAACCCCTATTTACCAGCTCCGCCTTCTTCGCCAGCTTGTCTTTGACCGCTGTGTACACGGAAGGTACGGGTCGGAGCAAACTCACCAAGATAGTGGCCTACCATGTTTTCAGTTACAAAAACTGAAACAAATTTTTTGCCATTGTGTACGGCAATCGTGAGTCCCACGAATTCTGGCAATACCATAGAGCGGCGAGACCAGGTTTTTATAACATCCCTTTTACCAGAAGATTTAATCTTCTGGATCTTTTCCATTAGGGAAGGTTGTACGTAAGGACCTTTTTTAGCAGATCGTGCCATTATTTAACCTTTATTGTTTACGTCTTTTCAAAATAAGTGGATTCTTGCGAGTACGGGTCTTAGTTCCCTTACAGCCTTTACCCCACGGAGTCATTGGATGTGAACCAGACTTAGAACGGCCTTCGCCACCACCATGCGGGTGATCTACTGGGTTCATTGCCATACCACGAACCGATGAACGGAAACCGCGATATCTGGTACGTCCTGCTTTACCCCAATTGATATTTTGATACTCTGCGTTACCTAATACACCAATGGTAGCCCAACAATTAATTGAAACCATTCTGATTTCACCAGAAGGCATTTTGAGAGTTGCGTGCTCGTCGGTTTTTGCCATCAATTGAACAGATGCACCAGCACTGCGTGCTAATTTGCCACCTGAACCAGGAGTAATCTCAATATTATGCAATTGAAAACCAACAGGAATGCTGCGAATTGGAAGACAGTTTCCGGTCTTCGCTTCAACATTTTCTCCCGCCATTACCGTACTACCAACGCCTAACCCTTCTGGAAGCAAAATATATTTTTTTGCTCCGTTAACAAAGAATACTAATCCAATGCGAACGTTACGGTTTGGATCATATTCAACTGCTGTTACATTCCCAACAACATCGCGATCAGATCGTTTAAAATCGATCATA
>CAYMRF010000090.1:0-3283 GCA_964392765.1 uncultured Pseudomonadota bacterium | reverse complement strand
CTCCCGAAAGGAGATTTCTATGTATAAAAAGGAATTAGAATGGCAAGCAAGAGACTAATAATAACTCTCTTCATACTAGGAACATTCATAACGAGTATTAGCGTTATTTCATTGCGATCAATGCACAAAGGCAATGTACCGCCAATAAGTTTGCCAACCCCAACAGGTTTATATGCCATAGGAACATCTCTCTATCATTTTATTGATACCGCGCGCCAGGATCTCCATTCAGAAAATCCTCATGAAAAGCGCGAATTACTTATACAAATGTGGTATCCAGCTATACCAAGCAATGAGCCAAAAAAGAATTATGCTTCTTTTGCTGAGATCAAACTATTTAAAGAGATTTTAAGTTACCGCTGTGGTATACCAATTGAGCAATTTAATTATTTGGATTCATTAAAAACTCATTCCGTATTAAATGCAATTCCTGTATGCGGCAATTTTCCAATTATCATCTTCTCTACCGCATTAGGTCAACCCGTATTTTCATATACTTCTCTACTCGAAGAGTTAGCCAGCCATGGATATATCGTGGTTGGTATAAATCATACCTATGTTTCAGGAATCACACTATTTCCTAATGGCAGAAGAATTGACATGGCCGATTTTAAAAAATTAATAGAACGTTGGCATAAAAAAGATGAGCAAGAAGTTTTTGATGCGGAGCAAGATATTGGTGTAGCCGATGTTAACTTCGTTATAGAAAAATTGAAACAGCTTAATAACAATGCGCAGTGGTCATTGCATAATCACCTTGATTTTGGCCATGTAGGTATTTTTGGGCATTCATTTGGAGGTACAATAGCAGTGCAGGCATGTCGCATAAATAAACAGTTCATTGCTGGAATTAATATCGATGGGAAACTTCATGGACCAGAATCAGAAAAAGGATTTGCCACACCATTTATGTTTATTCGTGGGCAACGCAAGCAACAAGAACAAAATCTTCCGATTCAAAGATTATGGCATCATATGACAGGCCCTTCATTTTATATTGAAATCGCCAATGCCTATCATGCCAGCTTTTCTGATTATTTTTTGCTTTTAAGTAATACATCATGCACCAAAGAAGTAACACCAAAACTTAATCCATTGCGAGGAATCACCATTACGCGAGCATTATTAGTTGATTTCTTTAATCGTTATTTAAAAAATAAAGGCTCATTTCCACCAGAGAAAATCAAAATTGATTATCCTGAAATCGCGATAAAGGGAAACTTGTGAAGCATATTTTGTTAGCACTTTTAATCGCAGGTAGCGTACTAAGTAGCGCGGGTTGCATGCAAAAAAGTAGTATTGCAAATGCAGCATCATCTCTTGATTCATTTTTACAGCAACAAACTGCTCAACAGAATTTTAGTGGCACGGTGCTTATTGCACGCAAAGGCAAAATAGTTCTGAATAAAGCGTATGGCTTTGCCAATTATGAACTTTCGGCACCCAACACTCTGCAGACAAAATTTAGGATTGGATCAATTACCAAGCAATTCACTGCCGTTGCCATTATGCAGTTGCAAGAAAAAGGCTTGTTGAATGTACATGACACAATCTCCAAATATATTTCTGATTTCCCTAACGGCAAAAACATTACCCTGCACCATCTTTTAACTCATACTTCAGGAAATTTTAATATCTCTACGTTGCCCGATATCGTCGAACGAGCAAAACAATCAACTACGCTTGAAAAACTGGTTGATTTTATCAAGCAGCAAAAAGCAGAGTTTAGCCCCGGCGATCGGTACAGTTACAATAATTCTGGCTATATTTTATTAACCTATATTATTGAAAAAGCTTCTGGCAAAACATATGCGCAGTATTTGCAGGAAAATATCTTTAATCCTTTGGGAATGAAGGATAGCGGTATCGATTCACCAATTCCCATTATAAAAAATCGAGCATCTGGATATAGCAAAGATCAAACAGGACTTATCAATGCACCATACACTGATATGGTCTGGACTGCTGGCGCTGGGCAGATTTATTCCACCATTGAGGATATGTATCGCTGGCATTGCGCTTTACAAAATGGAACTGTTCTCTGCAAAGAATCGATTCAACTGATGCAAAAAGCACATGCGTGCGACCAAGAGAGGCCCAATGAATGTTACGGCTATGGATTTTATCATGTTAAAAATACTAAGTTTGGTCCACTTTTAGGCCATCGCGGTGGCACGCTTGGATTTAAATCAGCCTATTATTATTATCCCGAGCATGATCTGGTTATTTTGATCTTGAGCAATTTTATGTTTGCGCCATTGAAAGAGATTATTCTTGATGGGATTATGGATATTGTTGTTAGTCAAAGAAAATAAGGCACTCTAATGATTCGCATTGCAGCATTTCAGACATACCCTAAATCGCAAATTGAGCAACGGTATGCTCAAATACACAACATTTTGTCCAAAGCAGATGCGCTTAATATCGATTTTATTTGTTTTCCTGAAGGTTTTTTAACCGGATATTATGATAATAAAGCATTAACAATACAAAATTCTTTAAATATCAAAGAAGAACCCTTTAAGGAGTTTGTCCAAGAGTTACAGAATTATCGTTCAACGATAATTATCGGATTTAATGAAATTGACGATACAGGGTCTTTGTATGATTCGGTTGCTATTATTGAAAGCGGCAAACTATTGGGCACACAAAGAAAGCATTATCAATATCATGACTTTTGCACTCCAGGCTTAACTTTTAATACTTTTGAAAGCAAGGGAGTGTGCTTTGGTGTGGTTATTTGTCTTGACTCTAATTATTTTGAACCATCACGTATATTGGCTTTGCAGGGCGCAACATTATTGTTTGTTCCTTCATGCAATAAAGTGCCTTTTGATAATACCTATGCCCATAGGCCATCTTATTATGCTCATTTTGCGGCACGCGCTCATGAAAATCGCTGTTGGCTTATTTCTGCCGACTGGCATTGGCCTTTTGAAGACCATTTAATTGGACCGGGACACTCAGCTATTTATAACCCAAATGGCCAAGAAGTTCTTCGTAGCAAACAGCTTTCTGAAGATCTAATTATTAACGATATTCCTGATGATCAATTATCACTTCCCAAAGGAAAGCGCGTGCATGGAAGTCCATTCTTATGGAAAACATTAATTGATTTTCTATAGCTCTTAACTTTATTGAACCTTTAGAAGCGCCTGGACAATGCCTTTACTTTCGCCCAAGTAAACTCCTGCTTTCAATACTGCAGCCTGCTTCTTTTTATTAAAAGTTTTTTCATCAATTTCTTTATCTTTGAGCTCGTCTTCATATCCTTTAATTTCTT
>CAYMRF010000089.1:0-3535 GCA_964392765.1 uncultured Pseudomonadota bacterium | reverse complement strand
GAGCGGTGAGTGTTGTAGATTTTTTACCTTTTGCTTGTGCATAATTAACTTCGGTAAAAACATTGGTATGAGTTGAAAGTGCATAGCTTAATTGCCCACCAATTTGCCATGGCAGATGGAAGAGATTTGAAAATTTAGGAATGCTCACAGCAGAAATGATTGGGCTGGTGAAGCAGTTCACGAGATTAATGGAATCTCTGCCGGTCCAGATAATCGGACGAATGCCCACATCAAATTGCAATCCCCACGCACCGCAATAGAGCGGCTCGCAGGAACATTCATACGTGTTGCAACGATCAAAAAGAAATGCACGCGCAGGAGGAGTTGCAGATACCAGCAGTGCTGCGCATAACAATTTAAGAATTAATTTCATAGAGTTTCCCTTTAAAAAGAGCCCATGAAATCATGAGCTCTCCAATTTTATTAGTTATATTAGTTACTATACGCTGCTAATACAATGCACTGTTCGAGCCACGGATCGCGTGCGGTTTCAGGAACATTCGCAACGGGCAGACCTTTTGGTATGCGAGGATCAAACAGTCCTGGATAGGGTGGAATGAATCCAAGTGCTGGCCAGGTATTAGTTGACCAATCATTTGGCAACGGGTTGCCGCCGGCGGTTCCTTGCAATGATGGCGCAGCCGACGGTGCCACTAAATCTGTTTGAATATTATACGGTATTCCAGTGATGCCATTATAGAGCATACCGCCCGCAAACTCGTGGGTAAATTTAATAGGTGGGAATGGTCTACCAAGTTCATCATAGATTTGGTTTGAAAATTCGCTTACTGGAGTTGGACAACGTTGAGAAGCTAACCCTTTAAGACGGCCATCAATATCACCAATAATAGTACAGGTAGTGAATGAGCCTAAATCTCCATCGAGATTTTCTCCCAAGAAGAGATGAGGGAAAGCGTCTCCCGAGCTTGAGGCAGCATAATCAGTAAGAATAATTATTTTCTTTGGATGGCCCGGAGATCCACGGAAAATAGTATCAGCACCATAGGTCGCTTCATTTTGACTTACATAAAACCGTGCGAATGAAGCTGAGTTACCTGCTTGCACTTCTTGGAAGAACGTATATTGAGTAGTATCGGCTAAATTAATGAGGGCAGAATTACCGTTATCCTTTTTGGACCAGAGCTGCGAATACGCTGCTCTATCAGCGCCACAAAATTCTGCCACGGAAAAGACTTCCTCAAGGAAACCGCCGATATTTGTGCGTATATCCATAATGATGACATCGCAGCCCTGCTGGTTAAAATATCGTGTATAATTCGAAAAGACCTGCGAGTTGGCTTCGCGACCATATTTAAGATTGGTTCCTCCTTGCGAAGGTGGCAGTTGTGCAGCAACAGGTGGGAAGGTAGAAGTCGGCATGTAAGAAAATGGATCTACCAGACCTTCATCTTGCCAACGGAAATAACCAACTTTTTTGCCATTTGTTAGAGCAGGATCAATAATACCAACAAAATAGTTGTTTGATAAAACGCTTGGGGTTCCAAACGGTTGTGTTAAAACGCCACCAAATAACGTATAATAGGTGCCGGTTGGATCTGCAGCGGGGAATTGAGGCTGCGGTATTCCGTTTACTACCGTAACATCGCCAAGAGTCCCAACAAATTCTGCTCGTTGCGCACCAGGAATTGCGGGCTTATAGCCAACAGTTACTGGATCGAATTGTAGTGGTGCTCCATTGGGCGCAACGGGAGTTAAGTCTGGAGTTCCTGCGATCGCCCAATACAGATTTTTAATGCTGCTTTGATCAAGATAATTAGCCATCGCAATGTTGTATTCATAGGTGGAGCCGGGAGCTTGCGTGAGGCCAAACGGATCATTATAGGTAGTTATCGCTCGTTGAGCATACACTGGGTTGTTAAAAAAGCCTGATGGGATAGCTTGTCCGGTACGGGATGAAATTTGATTGTCGCCACTGTCTCTTAAAGGATTTCCCCAATAAGTACCGGCCGCTACATTATCTTTCATTTCTTGGAATGTATCAAATAAAAAGAGAGATCCTGGTGCAAAACGTCCGCTTAAACGTCCGCCATGTAATGAAACTTGAAACATTTGGTAATATAGTGCATGAATTGCAGCAAAGAATGCAGGATATTCAGTATCAGCGGTAATGCGATGAGTTACTCGCACATAAGGGTTTCCGCAAATTCCTAATGCCCAACCCTGCTCATCATGAGGCATATCGCTTGAATCAAAATCTAAGAGGAAATGATTATACACGTTGCGGAATGTTCCTCTTGTTTGATCTTCATTTACATCCACATGAGTTGGACTTGGATCCGGGATAGCATTTTCTTCTATGGTTGCAACGCCGTTTACATACGTGCCATTCAAACGTGCCCATGGGCCCACAAATCCGCCGATTTCTACCGTTGAACCAGTCGTAGCGTATGAGAATCCATCAGTAAAGATATCGGTTACTAAGTCAGTTGAGGTAAATGTTCCATTGGGAGCGTTGAGAGTGCTATACGCTCTCAAATAGTGCTCGCCGGGTTTGGAAACACGCAGGCGACGAATCGGCGTGGTAAAGGTAACCCCTTCATCCAGAAGTTGCGCAAAAAATGCCTCTCTTACATAAAAACTTCTTGTGTCTTGATCATTATAATGAATGTTTTGCTGATCCGCGTGATTATAGGTCCAGGCATTATAGATATATTGTGCCATTGCTACCGGATTGGTAACATCCGGAAATGCAGAGTTGGTGTCATCGAATGGACGAATTGGCTGTGGTGGGGGCATTGGCTGCATTGTCGTCGGATCAACAAGTTTTCTAAAAAAATTTGAAAAAGTTCCTAAGCCAACAAAATCAGGACGTGAGTCAAAACAAGCGCATAATGATTGAAGACCTGGTTGTAATTTGACCGACCATCCGGTTTGACCATTAGTAGGATCAAAGATAGGCCCGTCTAACTCAAAAATTGAAGCGATCTCGGTCGGGCTTGCCATATAATATAAACTAAGAAAGAATGGTTGTGGCGTTTGTGTGTTACCGTAGTCTACATTCGTAAATTCGCGCGGATAAAAGGGAGTTCCTGCAAGCGTTGATATTTGAATAAATCCAAAGTTAGCATACGTTTGAGTGTCAATAAAAATATAGTTGCCTTCATCATCAGTAGCGGTTCCATAGCGGATTTCACCGAATCCAAGAATATCTCCCCGTGATATATTTTGCCACCAACCTTGAAACGGTGTGGGATCAAAAGGGAAAGATCTATTCTTAGTGGGGTTTTGTAATTTCTTTTGAATTTCTTGCGATTCAAAAAGTTCTTTAAGTTTTGCTATTTGTTCGGGAGTAGGTTCTGGCCTACGTGGCAGCTTCAGATTCTGGCCATCGGCGAATGCCTGCGTGCTCATCTGAAGCACCAAAAATGCACATAAAACTAATTTAAATAATTTTTTTCGAATCATTCTGACGTCTCCTTTTTAAAAATTTCATTTTTTTAACGAATTATTTCATGGGCATTTTTATTACATTACATGGCAAACCCTTTTCTTTTGAAAATAAAAAAAGGCACCA
>CAYMRF010000088.1:0-3535 GCA_964392765.1 uncultured Pseudomonadota bacterium | reverse complement strand
GAATTAAAGAAGCTTGCGCAATATTTGCGGGGCGGTGTTTCTTGAGTTTTTCTTGCAACTCGCGAGAGAGGCCAGGCAAATTGCTATAGTCAAAGTCCGCGGGAATTTCTAAAGATTTATAAAGTTGTGCTTTTTGCGCCTCTTTTTCTTCGCGCGCTAAATAAGGCTCGTAGCGGATTTCAGCGTGAATACTATGAGCAACGCGATCAGGAAGATCTTTGCCCGTTCCTTCACGCAATTTATTCACATCACATTCAAGATCGCCATACAGCTTGAGAAGTTCAGCATTATTATGGCCTGCGCGTAAATCGTGCAAGGTAGAGGCTAAAAGCTCTTTTTCTTGTTGAAAATCGTTATAAAGATCCTGCTCGATAAGTCCAAGATTATAAGCGCGATCAGTTAAGCGTAAAAATGCGTTATCTTGGCGTAGGGTAAGCCGGCGTTCAGCGCGAGAAGTGAACATTCGATAGGGTTCATCAACACTTAAGCTCACTAAATCATCAATCATCACGCCAATATATCCTTGAGTACGTTCGATAATAAATGGTTCTTTGCCCGCTTGTTTTAAATGGCCATTAATCCCTGCGATAATTCCTTGTCCGGCCGCTTCTTCATAGCCGGTGGTGCCATTAATTTGGCCAGCCAAAAAGAGGCCAGGCGCTGCTTTAACTTCCATGGTATGGTGCAGTTGATCCGGCATAACAAAATCATATTCAATGGCATAGCCAGGGCGAGTTATTACCGCCTCTTCAAAACCTTTGATGGTCTGAATATACGCTTTTTGCACTTCATAGGGCAAAGAGGTAGAGATGCCATTTGGGTAAATCTCTTCACTATTTGCGCCTTCTGGTTCCACGAAAATATGATGAGAGGTTTTATCAGCAAACCGGCCAATTTTATCTTCTATGGATGGACAATAGCGGGGGCCAACGCCTTTGATGTTGCCGCTATACATCGCCGAAAGATGTAAATTTTTTCTAATAATTTCATGCGTTCTTTCATTGGTGTGAGTAATATAGCATGCATGAGAACTATTCACTTTATGGGGATAAAACTCAAACAAATAGTTTAAGTTATCCGGCTTTTGATATTCAAGTTGGGAAAAATCTATTGATGATTTGAGCAATCGTGGGGGGGTGCCTGTTTTTAAGCGGCCCATACGCAGGCCAAAGCTTGCAAGCACTCCTGAGAGATTGGTGACCGCCTCTTCTCCTTGGCGGCCGGCTGAATAGTTTACCTGCCCAATATGCACTTTTCCGTTCAAAAAGGTTCCGGTAGTCAAAATTACCACAGGAGCCAAGAATTGGGCCCCGTCCCGGGTAACCACCCCTCGAACCTGGTTTGTTTGCTCATCGTGCAAAATATCCTGCACCATGCCCATGCGTAGGGTGAGGTTGGGCATACGCTCAAGGGTCTCTTTAGAAAGTTTATTATAGGCATACTTATCAATTTGCAGGCGAAGGCCATGGACTGCAGAGCCTTTGCTGGTATTGAGCATCCGGGCTTGCAGGTAGGTTTTAGTGCATAATTTAGGCATTAATCCGCCCAAGGCACTAATCTCATAGACAATGTGCCCTTTGCCTACACCACCAATAGCGGGGTTGCAAGGCATAAGGCCAATGGTATCAATGTTGAGGGTGATAAGAAGGGTTTTTGAACCCATTTTGGCTGCAGCGTGCGCGGCTTCTACGCCGGCATGGCCGCCACCAACAACGATAACATCAAAATCGCGTGCAAATTCTTGAGTCATGAGTGTGCCCTAAAAAAAATTACCAGATACCCCTAAAGTACCTGGTAATTTAGTCTAATTTAGTTTGCTCAAATGAGCAATATTCTATAATTAATAGCAACTGTCTTTAACCAAGCCATCCGTTCTCTTCAATTTGTACAGAAATTACAAACGGCTGATCTAGCAGAGCAGGTAATTGACTTTTTCTTACTGGAGCTCTAACAATCCAAATGTTTTCAGCAGAATTTTTAACAGTTTGAAATCCAACAACCTGTGTTTCCAAATTCCACACATTTAAATTATTAATTGTTGCACGAATGATTAAGGCATCATTGTGGTGTGCTGCCCACACTTTTGAACGGTTGCACCCTATAACTCTTGGATGAGAAGTGATGGGGTCAAATAAAGGTAATGGGCTTGCTAGTGTTGGAAATAACACAAGTCCAACTAATAATGCTTTTTTCACAGTTTAAATCCTAAAATATGCTTCATTAAACTCGGCTTCAAAAGCTCCTTAATTAACCTCGATTTCCCCGTTAGATTCTTTTAAGCCTTGCACTAATAATCGCAAGTAATTCAATGTTAACTTTATTTTGAATGCTTGTGGTCTTAACTTTGATTTCTTGCACCATCTTTTTGAGCTTCTCCAGCTCTAGAGTTACGGTGGTGTGCTTTTCAAGTATAAGTAAGTTGTAAATCTCAGTAAGTTTGCTATCAAGTTCATCAAGCGATGCTATAGAAGTAAGCTTGTTTAAGTGCGGTTTTAATACACTCACTAACGCAGTTGCCTTTTTAGCATCAGGAGATTTGCTATGCGTATAAAGAATATTATGCAGCGTATTCAGCTCTTTATAGGCTCTTTCTTGCGCTAACTTAAAGGTTAGGTCGAGTGTTTTATGGTAAACTGAGCCCGGTTGCTCAGCTTCAGCTTTAGCAAGTTCAGCGCGCAATGGCCCTAAAATATTTTGCTCAATATGCGTGAGTCTTTCTTGGCAACGCGAAATGAACGCAGTGAAAGATTCTTTGTTATTCTTATCTACAAAGCTTTCAACTAAATCAGCGATTGCTTTTACCGTGTCTCTAATTTGCAAGAACATCGATTCAATGAACAGTTCTTGGCTTTCTGAATAGAAGCTTGCCTTTAATGAATCAATAGCAGCTTCTTTTTGCATTGGGTGAGTTACTTGGGCAGAACAAGCAAGGGCAAGTGCCACTATAGCTGCCTTCAATTTCAATATATCTGTTTTCACGTCAAAACCCCTTAGTCTACGGTTTAAAATTGTTTGGAGACATATTACATCTTGACAATATCAAGTTTAGACGACGTTTTGATTTAGTCAAATCGGGGGCTTTCTCTTGATTTAAAAGGCATATCTACTATTCTTAAATAACAGGTTTAAATTTATGATTCAAATCCTATTTGAAATAGAAAGATTTTTATGTTTTATATGCTTTCTTCCCACTTTAAAGATGCCCTTTTCTTTGCCAATGTGTTCCATTATGTGAGCTTTCGGGCGATTGCGGCATTATTGACTGCGCTGCTATTTTCGTTGATTTTTGGCAGTTGGTTTATCCATACATGGGCTCGTTTTTTTAGGTCAAAAGCCAGAGAACATACTCCTGATACTCATAGAGCAAAAGATGATATGCCTACTATGGGAGGAATATTTGTTTTACTCACGGTGCTTTTTACGAGTTTACTCTGGGCAGATTTGGGTAATCCCATGGTTTGGGTGCTCTTGCTCTGCTTGTTTGGCTTTGGAGGCATTGGATTTGCTGATGATTGGAAAAAGATCAGAACCGGCC
>CAYMRF010000087.1:0-3639 GCA_964392765.1 uncultured Pseudomonadota bacterium | reverse complement strand
GATCACTCGTATTTAGATTGCTTAATAAAGAATGGCGCGTAAGCCTCAATTTCTTTACGAGCGCTGAGCTTGAACAATTAACCTCACAGTTGCAAGTTCTTTCAAAAGTACAGTTCCATGAATTTAAACTACAAGTTTCAGAAAGAGAACGCTTTATTGTTGATAAAGGCATTTTGGCTTTGCTCAATGCAATCAAGCAGATTAGCAAACCGTATATGAATGTGCAGCGTTATAAAGGTCTTGGTGAAATGAACCCTGATCAATTGGGCGAAACATCTATGGATCCTAATAGCCGCTAAGTACTAAAAGTGACTCTTGAAGATGAGCTTGAAGCAGATTCATGGTTCACCACGCTCATGGGCGATGATGTAGGCGGTCGCCGATCATATATTGAAGAGTTTGGGCATTTTGCTAAAAACTTGGATGTATAATTTTTATAGATAAAAGAAAAGGCACACTTTTGCGAGTGTGCCTTCTTTTTTTGCGTACTTTTCTGTTATTGAATTGCGCAAGAGTTAGATTTTAGCGCCTCTTGGATTATTTCATCTGCTGATGAATTATAAAGCGCAAGACACTTTTCATCAGTAATTCTGAGTTTCACCCATCTTTGAGCACTTGCTTCTTCCACAACCGCTCTCACCATTGCAATTCTTGCTTGCTCTTCAACAGCATATTTTTTATGGACGGGTTTTAACGCACCACCTTTGCGATGTTCAGTCAACGAAATTTCTGCTGATTCCATTCCCCTCAAAGGCATCTTGCAAATCATGCTTAAAAGAGTAATTAAAAGTAATTGCTTATTCATGAGAGATCCTTTGAGACTGATTTTCTTAATTGCTCGATGAACTTTTGTTCTTTTGCTTTTCTAAAATACCAGCGGAACGCATTAAAACCGCATGCAGCGGTTGCTAGGGCTGAGCTGAGGGTAATGGGTGCTGGGCACTTAAACTTCCAGAAAATAAACGTCGCAGAAAAACCGCTTGTTGCTGCAACAAACCATATATTCGCGCTACGCTGAGCCTCTGCCCGTCTTTTCAGAGCTTCCTTGATGTGTTGACATTGAGAAGGTTGCACCTGAACATTATAAGAATCTCCTAAATTCGCGGCCACTGATCTTCGTGCTCTGTGGCCCAATAATGCCGCTCGCTCTTTTACTATTTCATCCAACTGCAATGTAATAATATTTTCCTGCTGGATGATCTGAGGGGTAAGCGGCATAATGCTCAACTCCCCCATTCGCTTTTTCAAAGCGTCCTCTTGTACTTCCAAAGATGTAAGAGGTGTAGAAGATTGTTTCTTATCTGCTCTTATTTGGCTGCGGTTCACTTTTTTAGATGATTGGATTTCGATTACGGTATCATGAAATTTCAGAAAACCGTCTCTTGGCTCTTGCAATGAAGCAGCCATACCACTACTTGATTGCATTAAGAAAACAGAAATTAATAAAGAAAAAGCGAATGAGAGAATCATAATAGTGCGATTTTTAGTACAAGGTTACTTATTCCTGATCCTTATTAACCAATTTTGCTCTCTGAAGCATCCTTGAGTGCTTTCAAATATGCCTTTTCTCTTCTTATTGCGGGATAAAAGCTACTTCCCTTGAGCAATGCAGCCGCGCTTACACCACCGCCCACCATAGAAGCTCCTTTAGAGCACCAGTTATATTTCCATGAGAAAAAGCTAATTGAAAAACCAGCTAATGAACCTAAACCCCAAAATGCTGCGTGTTTGAAAGCTTGTTTTTTTCTTACGTGTGCTTTTACGGCTTCTGCATCTCGTTCTTCTTGGCTTCGTTCATGCATTGGTCGCGGATCACAGGTCAATTCTATTGGATCTTGGTTGCTTCGCTGGGCTGGATTATTCCAAAAACGCCCTACTAAATAACCGCAAACGCGATCTATTGCTCGCTGGTCTGCAACACTGCGAGGACGCAATCCAGGAATATTAGACCCTATTACGGTAAATGTGACGTTGCTTTCTGTTTGAGCACGGTTACGCGCCAGATCGCCCGCGTGCAGTGTACATTTGTGTACAGTCGTATCTGTTGGCTCTTCCATAGAAAAACTGGTTTGAACTACTAATACTGCTAACAATAAAGAAAGTTTGAACTTTGCCATATTGGCTCCTTTGAAGTAAAAAGTATTATGTTATTTTAATTGTTCTAAAGATTTTTGTAGTTCGTCTAATTGTCGCGAATGCTTTCTGCTTCTCAAATAATGATGCATAGCACCCAAACTAGACACTGCGGTTGCCGCACCGCCTCCCAGAATAAATTTGGAAGAAAGGCCGCATTCCCAGGAATAATAGGTAAACAGAGAGCTACCCACACACGCAAAAGACCACCAAGCCAATTTATTTCTTGTTTTCTTATTTTTTCGTAACGCTTGATTACATTGTTTTGTTAACTCTTTCAATCTTTGATCTGCATAAGTGAGTTCATCATGGGATCTGCCAAGCTGACTACTTCTTGAATTGCTTCTTCCGGGAGGAAGAAGTGGTGACGCTGCGGGATAGCTATCAGATTGCACCGCATTTGGTTGCGCTGGCGATTGAGTAACCGAGTTTGCTACGGGCGCTCGAGAATTAGTTCCTCTCACCGCTCTTTTAATGCGCTTCCAACCACCCGCCCAGCCATCGGCTATTTTATCCAACAAAGCGGGCTTCTCTGATTCTTGTTGTGTTCGCTGAGTTGCAGCGAGGTTGCTTAACGCTCCTGGGCGATCCATCGCTAAGATTGGTTGCACCGATAAAAGAGACAGCAGTACCAATAATTTTATTTTTTGCATAAGAAAGGATCCTTTGATGTAGAAAAAATTCTAAATTGAGGCAGCTTTAGTTTAAATTTTTTTGCGAAATTCGCAATAAAGCAGCATTCGGGCAAAAAATAAGGCACACTTTTGAGGGTGTGCCGTCCTTCTTAAAATTTTCTTTAATCTAATGCCGAAGGACTCGTGGGCGATGATCCTGCTTTAAATGTGATTTGCGAACTTCTAAATACTTTATCATAGACTTTCTCGCATTCTTCATCACTTGCGCGAAGCTTAAGCTTTGGATTTATCTTTTCCTCATAGGCTAGAGCTCTTCGAACCATTGCAATTTTTTGCCGTTGACTGGCAGTGAGTTCGGCACCCGCTTCCAAGGGAGGCATTACCGGAGGGTTCATGCCGACTATTTGCATGCCGGTGAATGCCATTAAAGAAAGGAAAAGGATGTGTTTACTCATTTTAGGCCTCAAGCCGTAAAAATATCTTTATCTATATGGTAGTCTAATCTCTTTTAACCTTTATGCAATAAGCCTTTTAATAAGGGCTTTTTAGAATATTCTGTATTATCTACGAAGGTAAAATGAACCCTTTAATCGCGGGTTCTTTTTTGATTTAATTAGTGTATAATTAAAAAAAAGAGAATCGTTGAATTTCTAACTGGATTTTACTAGAGATTGCTCATGAATATCCCTCTTTTCATCGCTGCGCCTACTGTATTCAAAGTTATGGCAATTGCCTTTATCTCATTTGCCGGCAGTTGGTGGATTTCTGGCATTTTTGAACAACGACTCAAAAAACAGATTAAGCCGTATTTAGCAGTGCTTGCCGCCCGCATCCTCTTTTATTTAAGTAATATTGCACTCATTCTTTACTT
>CAYMRF010000086.1:0-3705 GCA_964392765.1 uncultured Pseudomonadota bacterium | reverse complement strand
CGAGAGGTTGAAAACTCTCTTACTTTTACGGGCCTTACCGGAATTCCAAAATTATTGTTTAAGCGAACAGGATTAGCAAGCGAATTATGCTTACTCAAAGAATTAAACAGTGCTGCTTTTGGCATAAAATTCGATGCTTTTGGAGCTTGCATTGCTTTGCCATACGCCATGCGGATCATCGCAGGACAGGAGACATAGTTGAAGCATGCAATACCAAGCAATAATAATAACTTTTTCATTATAACCTCCCTTGAAAAATTTCATTTTATCCATTTGCTTTCAGAATATTCAACACACAAAAAATGTCAATTTGTAAAAATAAATACCACCCCCCCTTTGGACATAAGTTTGCCATTCGCCGCTACAAAAAATTTCTATGTGAATTCAATTTTTCACAAATATGCCACTTAAACCCTATTTGGATTGCATTTTTTGCCGTCTTCGATATGTTTGTTTAATAATGGAGGTTATATCATGAACAAGTTATTATTAGTATTTTTCATCTTCTTTTTAGTGAACGTACCTGCTTCTAGCCAGGCGATGTTTCGCGCACGCATGAATACTGCTATCGGAGTTGTTAAAAGCTATTATCAACCCTTGGTACAAGTAGTGGAAAAACCATTTCTTGCCCGCATACAAAAATCTGTTGAAAAACGCTTCCCTGAGCCCCAGTTTAAAAGCCATACGAAACCTGAGTATAAGACCCCGGTATTACACAGCCATAAAAAATTAGTGACGAGCTTGAGTAATTCAAAATTAAGCTTATGGCAAAATGGAGCATCGGTCTTTTCTTCTGCTTTTGGTATAGCTCGCGCAAATTTAGTCTTAGCTTTCTTTCCTTCTTTGGCCCCTAACATATCAATAACCCATGCCGGCATAACATTGCTTTATACCGCATTTTGTTATTTTGGCACTAAAAACATTATGAAAGATTATAAAGAAACCCTTTCCGCTAAGAATAAACTTTCAGCATTTACTCAAGAACACCAATGCGAATTTAAGCTTTATGAAGATATTCAATAAGGGAAAATCATGAAAATAATTTATTTATCCCTCGCATTATTGTGCAGCACTCAATCGAGCATGGGCTGGATTTCACCAGACACAATAAAAAGCTGGTTGACGCATGGAAAATCACAACTCTCAAAAGGTTTTGAATATGCCAAAGAAAATCATAATTTTTCACTGCGTTTGGGAATTGCTGCTGCAGCTGTAGGCATAGCTTATATGTATTTCACGATATTTTATGATGTATATCTGTTGGGAATAAAGCCGATAATCGTGCCTAAAGGCTCACTCTGCAAAATAGTAAAGCCCATGAATTTAAACCGATACTATTACGATTTTCAAGGGGAAACGGATTTAAAAGCTGATACCAAAGAAATAATTATTAAAAATAGAACCGGGTATTTCGCATTTATTTCCTCACCATCAATCAAAAAGCCTACGGTTCAGATAGTATATTACACCAATAATCGCCAATGCGATGAAGCGCTTGTCGATCATACGGCCAATTATGATGAAACCAATAAAACATTCACACTTGACTGTGATGCTGGTTTAGATTCTCGGGTTGACTATATTGTGCGCGTGCCATGGGAGATGAGAAACATCCGATGCACGGCACAACGTTACTCGCTGGAATCCGAGACAGACACTCGCGCACTAATATTTTCTACCTGAAAACAACTTGACAGGGCCCGCCCATAGCATATAATCATAATAGTATTATTTTTTAGTTATGTTCTTGAAAATGGAGAAAATTATGAAAAGAACATTATGTTTATCATTGGCATTATTGTTTGCAACCCAACCAGTAACGGCAATAAATTATCAATCAATAAAAACCGCTGGCCTTACGTGGCTTAAATCTCAAGCATTACAACTTAGCTCTAAATTCGAGCCGATTCGTCACTGGGTTAAAGAACATCCAGTCCTGTCAGCAACAATTTTATATGGTGGGATGTGTGTAGCTGGTGGACTAGTTCATCTTTGCAAAATAGCTGCAAAACGTCGAAATACTACTGCGCCAAAAACCAAAACACCTGAAGCATTGCCGCAAGACTCTCAAGACTTCAAATTTAGCTTTGTTCGTCAAGAATCGCTCGATTTAAAAACAAAAGAAATCTATATCAAAAATCGAAAGGGTAAATTTGAATTAATCTCTTTATCAGAGATCTCGGAGCCTTATATCGAGATAGTTTATAACACTAACAATCAAGGGTTAAGCCGTCTTTTCAGCATGGGCGCAATTAAAGCTCAAATGAACCTTGATGAGAATGGGAAATTAACTATCGAGTTCCCAGAAGCTTCAGATGCACGTGTGGATTATTACGTATATGTGCCCTTGGCTATGAAAAATACCGTTATTACCTATTTCCAAGCAAGCTAAAATTTGCTGTATTTTAAATGGAGAAAATTATGAAAAAAGCACTATGTTTATCACTCGCATTATTGTTTGCAAGCCAACCAGTCTTGGCGATAAATTATCAATCGACCTTGAAGTCTTGGCTTTCTTGGAGTAAATCTCACGTCTCGAATATGTGGGGTTGGGCAAAAGAAAATCCTAAAATTTCACTCCCGCTTGGCTTAGGCGCTGCAGCTCTGACTGGGTTGTATCTATATAAAAAAGCGAATGGGTGCGATGTGTACCAAATAGGTATAGAAAAAGTAGTTATACCTGCTCGGACTCCTTCTTATATATGCCACGTGACCGAAAGAGCTTATGCTCACACCGTTCAATATAAAAAAGAGTTCAATCCGAATATGAAGCAATTACTTATCAAAAATCAAAGAGGAAATTGCGTAATTCTCGCTCTCGATACCGTAAAAACTCCGTATATGAAGATCATTTATTATACGAACAATCCATCATCAGAAATGAGAGCAACAGAAGAAACCCTTGATGCTAATGGCACTCTTACGCTTGCCTATGAGGGCGAGCAAGAGAGTCGAATTGATTATTTTGTTTATTTTCCTAAAAATATGGCCCATTTAGTACAGAAACAGGTAGGAAATTGAGCAATTCTTTAAATCTCAAGCAAAAAAAAGGCACGTTTTTAGACGTGCCTTTTTTTTTATAATCTTAAAAAAGATTACGCGTTTTTATCCGCTTCAGGTTTTTGCGAAGCATGTGGATGCTGGCTGCCTGGGTAAACGCGCAATTTACGGAGTAAATAACGGCTTAAGATATTCTTAGGCAACATACCTTTAACTGCCAAGGTGATGACGCGATCAGGGTGTTTTGCAAGCAATTCTTTAGCAGAAGTTACTTTGCGCCCACCGATCCAGCCGGTATAATGTGCATATTCTTTATTTTCCATCTTGTTACCAGTGAGCACCACTTCTGATGCGTTGATAACCACTACATAATCGCCAGAATCAGCGTGTGGAGTAAAATATGGTTTATTTTTGCCACGTAAAATGTCAGCAATTTCGGTTGCCATGCGGCCGAGAACTTTACCTTTAGCATCGATTACGCGCCATTTTGGGTTCTCATTATCTTCTTTTCTCAAGAAGAAGGCAGAGTTCATATCTACTGCGGTATTTTTTGTGCTTTTAGTTGCTTTTTTTGCAGAAGATTTTGGAGCTGATGCCTTAGGAGCTGCGGTAGTTTTTTTCTTTACTGCGGTCGCCTTTTTAGGAGCGGTAGTAGATTTTTTTTCGGCCATGGAACACCTTAAACAAATAATTAAACTTTTGATT
>CAYMRF010000085.1:0-3876 GCA_964392765.1 uncultured Pseudomonadota bacterium | reverse complement strand
GTAACGAGAATCTTTTTCTTTTTATCAATACGAACGTAGCAGTAGTCATTGCTATCGAACTCAAAATCCAACCATGATCCACGCATAGGGATAATACGAGCAAGATAGTAAGGTCTGCCGCGGAAATCTTTTACCTTTTTACTTTGTGAGAAAACCACACCCGGAGAACGGTGTAATTGGCTTACAATTACCCGGTCAACACCGTTAATTAAAAAGGTACCGAGGTTACCCAGCAAGAAGCGGCCGTTTTCTTCGTAAAGATCAGCCATTACTGGGACATCGGCAAAGAAAATATCTTGTTCTTTAATATCGTGAATTACTTTTTTATTGTTTTCACCCATTGACCAGCTAATCAACTGAATCTTCACCTTAAGCGGCATCGAGAAAGTTTGCTCGCTCGAACGGCATTCATCGAGCGTCATTGGGAGTTTAACCACAACGCGCGATAAGCAGTTTGAGCATGTCTTATAACGAGCATTTTTCTTTTTGCAAAACTTACACGTGAAATCAGCGTCAAGGCGTGAGCAATCAGATTTTTTACATGAGGTACAGCTCCATTGATAACGGTTCTCAATGCCCGTTAACTTGCCACAGGTGCAAGCCCAATGACCCAATTCATAACTCACATATTCCAATGACATTTTATCATTATAATCGATTGGAAATACGTCTTTAAGGACCTTTTCAAGTCCGATCAATTTACGCTCACTTGGAAGAAAATCTAATTGCGCAAATTCATTAAAGGAAGTAGATTGTATTTCGATCAAGTTGGGTACAGGGGCAATATCTTGGATCTTACCAAAAGATCTTCTGATATTGTTTTTGCTCATGTGCAACTTAGACATTAAGTCGCTCCTCATAAAAAATATATTAGTTACTTTGCAACTGAAGTAACTAATATTCGTATCTTGAGATTAAAACAATAAAAAGCAGTAATTGATATTAAGATTAAGCAAGCTCAACTTTAGCGCCAGCTGCTTCCAATTCTTTTTTCAATTTTTCAGCATCAGCTTTAGCTAATTTAGTGCCAACAACTGCTGGAGCACCGTCAACTTTTTCTTTAGCTTCAGACAATGATAAGCTGGTAGCTGCTTTAAGCGCTTTGATTACTTGAATTTTTTGCGCGCCAGCATCAACTAATTTAACATCGTATTCTGCTTTTTCTTCAGCAGCGGCAGCAGCCGGAGCGCCTGCAGCAGCTGGACCAGCTGACATTGCAGCAGCAGAAACACCGAACTTTTCTTCGAGTGCTTTTACAAAATCATTTAATTCAATTACTGACATATTGCCAATTTCAGTGATCAATTTTTCGAATGAAGTGGATGACATAGATTCTCCAAAAGGATTAAATAACTAATTTCTTACGTATATTGCTTTAAACTACTGCTTTTTATTGCTAATTTGCTGTACCACAAAGGCCAATTTTGAAATTGGAGCCTTGAGGACACCACATACTTGTGCCAAGAGCACTTCACGAGAAGGTAAGGTTGCAAGACGAGTTAATGTTGCAACATCAACAAGTTTGGCTTCTAATGAGCCCGCCACCATTTTTAACGCTTCATTTTCTTTGGAAAAGGTATGTAAAAATTTAATAACTGAAGGATCTTGCTTTTCCAAAAAAACAAGCCCAACCTGTTCCTTGAAATAAGGAATCAATGGTTGTGCTGTTTCAATATCCTCAGCAGCAAGTCTCATTAAACGAGCCTTGGTTACCTTGAAGCTTCCACCATTTTGGCGAACGCCTCTACGCAACTTTTGCAATTGGCTTACAGAAAGGCCTTTATATCCAACAAGGATTGATCCTACGCTGTTTGAAAATTGACCCTTAAGCTCTGTTACCGCTTGTGATTTTTCTTGTCGATTCATTTTGTGTACCCTTTAGTAATCAGACACTTAATACTTCGTCAGGACTCAACTGGATACCGATTCCCATGGTAGAAGAAATAGTTAATTTCTTCAGGAATTTTCCTTTTGAAGATGCAGGCTTAGCGCTTGACAATGCCTTGATAAAGGTCGCAAGGTTTTCTTGCAATTTCTCAGGAGCAAATGAAACTTTTCCAAATGAAAAATGAACGATACCGCTCTTATCATTTTTAAAGAATACACGGCCC
The DNA here is from genome assembly GCA_964392765.1 of uncultured Pseudomonadota bacterium. Classification (GTDB taxonomy): domain Bacteria; phylum Babelota; class Babeliae; order Babelales; family Vermiphilaceae; genus BTUB01. The sequence goes on along the minus strand of CAYMRF010000085.1, from coordinate 1,765 downwards.
TTTTTCAAATCAGAAACAACATCTTCTACTTCTGTAGTAACGGTTCCTAATTTTTTGTTAGGCAATAAGCCACGGGGCCCGAGAATTTTAGCCACTTTACCAACCAACGCCATCATATCAGGAGTTGCTACAGCATAATCAAAATCCATCCAGCCACCATTGATCTTTTCAACAAGATCATCGGTACCGATGAAATCAGCGCCTGCTTTTTTAGCTTGTTCAGCCGCATCGCCTTTAGCAAAAACAAGAACACGCGCAGCGGTTCCTTTTGCATAAGGTAAAACGAGTGATCCACGAACTACTTGATCACCTTTTGATGCATCAATACCTAAATTGACATGCGCATCAACTGACTCATCAAACTTTGCATAAGCTAATGATTTTAACTTAGCAAAAGCTTCTTTAACCGGAACAACGTGTCCTGGCTGAACCTGTTCTCTCGCTTTACGGTATTTTTTACCATGTTTTAACATAACGATTCACCTAACTATTAATCGATAACAACAACGCCCATACTGCGTGCGGAACCTGCAATGATTTTCTTTGCTTGTTCGATACTATTGGCATTAAGATCTGGAAGTTTAATCTTTGCGATTTCTTCGATATCAGCCATAGTGATCTTGCCCACTTTATCAGTATTTGGACGCGAAGAGCCTTTTGAAATATTAATCTTCTTTCTAATGAGCTCACTTGCCGGTGGTGTTTTTAATTCAAAACTGAATGTTTTGTCAACATACACCGTGATAATTACGGGAACCGTTTCGCCTTTTTTTGACGAAGTTGCCGCATTAAATTGCTTACAGAACTCCATAAGATTAACTTGGTGCTGACCAAGATTATTACCCACTGGAGGTGCTGGAGTTGCGGCACCACCTGGAATTTGCAGCTTAATTTTTGCTTTTACTGCTTTTGCCATTGTAAAACCTACCTTGAACCGTTCTATTTTATTTGATTAAAACCTAACTCGACGGGAGTCATTCTACCAAAAATGCTCACCATAACCGTGACGCGTTCGTTTTCGTCATCGATCTTTTCAATAATACCCACGAAGCCAGCGAATGGACCATCGGTAATATCGACTTCGCTACCAACAGTAAAGTCACTCTTTTTGGCAGCAACCGCTACTTCACCCTTCATTTGACCAATAATACGATCAATTTCTTTTTGCGAGATAGCGATTGGCTCTTTACCGCCTAAAAATTTAATTACACGAGAAGAAGAGGCAACCGCCTTTATAGCAGCCGGAACCGCCTCCATTTCTACTATTACGTAGCCAGGAAAAAGTTGAGAATCTTTATTATTTTCCTCAACTTCAAACATTTGCTTTAATCGTGCAGATGGAATTAGAATCTGGCCAAAATAGCCATCTAATTCCTCATCTTGAATCCGCTTTGTTAAATCAGATTTAACCGCTTCTTCATATCCAGCATATACCTGGACAACATACCAACGTTTCATCTGATTTTTATCCCGACCCTAATACGAGCTGTAACTCTTAAATATAATGCCCGCGATCTTTGAAAATCCAAAGTCTAAAAAGCCCAAATAAAGAGCAAAAACCAAAACTAAAAGAAGAACTATGATGGTTGAACCCACCCAGTCATCATATTTTGGCCATATCACCTTATTGAGCTCTACGCGAACTTCACTTAAAAACTGAACAATATTTTTCATTACTGATCCATTGCTTGTTGCATTTTTCCTGCACTTTTTGGCAGGCCAGGAGGGATTCGAACCCCCAACCCGCAGATTTGGAGTCTGCCGC
>CAYMRF010000084.1:0-4017 GCA_964392765.1 uncultured Pseudomonadota bacterium | reverse complement strand
GTGAGTGTTGTAGATTTTTTACCTTTTGCTTGTGCATAATTAACTTCGGTGAACAGGTTCGTATGAGTGGAAAGTGCATAACTCAATTGGCCACCAATTTGCCAGGGCAGATGAAATAAGTTTGAAAATTTAGGAATGCTCACGGCAGAAATGATGGGGCTGGTAGAGCAGTTCACGAGATTGATTGAATCTCTGCCGGTCCAGATAATGGGACGAATGCCCACATCAAATTGCAATCCCCATGCGCCACAATAGAGCGGCTCGCATGAGCATTCATACGTGTTGCAACGATCAAAAATAAGTGCGTGTGTTACCGGCGCAGATGATGCGAGTAACAATGCGCATGCTAATTTAAGAATTAATTTCATATAATTTCCTCTTTAAAAGAGAGTCCGTGAATTCACGAACTCTCCAATATGTATTAATTATTGCCATACACCGCTAATAAGATGCACTGTTCAAGCCACGGATCGCGTGCGGTTTCAGGAACATTTGCAACGGGCAGACCTTTTGGTATTCGAGGATCAAAAAGGCCCGGATATGGTGGAATGAATCCAAGTGCTGGCCACACATTAGTAGACCAATCATTTGGCAATGGGGTACCGCCAGCAGTTCCTTTAAGGGAAGGTGCTGGGGATGGTGCAGTACCTTCAGTTTGTTGATTATAGTAAATATCGGTTATTCCATCGGAAACGTTTCCTGATGGCAAATCAGCACGATACCGAATTGGCGTAAATGGCGTTCCATTAGGATTGTATAATCTGTTTGAATCCAGACTTACCGGAACAGGACTTCTATTTGATGCAGCACCCTTCAGTCGTCCATCAATATCACCAATGATCATGCCCGTTGTATTTGAGCCTAGATTGCCATCTAAATTCTCACCTAAGAAAATATGAGGGGTGAAGTCTGCAGCACTCACAGCAGTATTATCAGTAAGCACAATTACTTTCTTTGGATTACCTGGTGAACCACGAAAGATAGTATCTGCGCCATACGTGGTTTCATTTTGACTCACATAGAAATACCCATATGAAAGTTTGCAATTTTCATGGGTGACATCTTGGAAGAAACTGTATTGTAATGGGTCATCCAAATCTAATAGTGCAGAATTGCCATTATCATTTGCTGACCATGTTACGCCTAAACTTACTCTGTCGGCTCCCAGAAATTCAGCAAAAGCATAAGAGGTTTCTATGTAGCCACCATTATTTGTGCGAATATCAAAAATAATAGCCTCACAATTTTGTTGGTTAAAGAAACGGGTATAGTTTGAGAAAACTTGTGATAATGCTTCTCGGCTGTATTTTAGATTAGTTCCACCTTGAGAAGGAGGTAATCCTGCAGCCACGGGCGGGAACGTGGAATTAAGTAAAAAAAGATCGGTGTCAACGCTTACATGATCCACCCAGCGCAAATAGCCAATTTTCTTTCCACCAGTAAGTGCGGGATCTATAAGGCCCAGATAGTATCCATTAGAATTACGAGTGTCATCGTCCGATGCCCCAGCGCCCATGAGAGTATAATAGGTTGGATCAGGATTTTGAGGTTGCGGGATTCCATCTACTACTATTATATCTCCGAGTGCTCCTACAAATTCAGCTCTTTGAGGGCCTGGAATTGCAGGTTTGTAACCAATATCAACAGGATCGAACTGTAGTGGTGCGCCATTTGGTGCAACGGGGGTTAAATCAGGCGTTCCTGCAATCGCATAATAGAGATTTTTTGGCTGTACAATATAATTTGCCAGCACAATATTATAATCATAGGTATTACCCGGTGCTTGGGTTAAACCAAAAGGATCATTATAGGCAGTCACGGGGCGTTCGGCGAGTACTGCGTTATTATAAAAACCTGAGGGGACCGGTTGATTAATGCGAGTTCTTACAAGGTTATCTCCGGGAAAAGATGGGCTACTCCAATAATTATTGGTGGCAGCTGCAGCTTTTAACTCGTCCCACGTATCAAACATGAAGAGAGATCCGGGTGGAAAATACGCGTTGAATCCATGGTGAAATGAGGTTCGATACATCAAATAGAACATTGCTTCAACGGCTGCGCGAAAGGCAGGATATTCCATATCGGGAGTAAAGCGATGGGTAACTCGTACATACGGATTACCGCACACTCCTAATCCCCAGCCTTGTTCATCATGAGGCATCGCGCTGGAATCAAAATCTAAAAGGAAATGATTAAAGACATTTCTAAATGTGCCGCGCGTTTGATCTTCATTAACATCAATATGAGTTGGATGTGGATTTGGTAAAGCTCCTTCTTCTAAAAAAGCCACGCCGTTTACATAGGTCCCATTCAAGCGTGCCCAAGGGCCCACAAATCCGCCGATTTCTACTGTTGAACCTGCCGTAACATACGAATACCCATCAGTGAAAATATCAGTAACCAGATCAGTGGTAATGAAAGGGGGACTTCCCGCTCTATTCAAACCAGTTAAATAATGCGCACCAGGTTGCGAAACACGCAGGCGGCGTATTGGTGTAGTAAAGGTAAACCCTTCATCAATCAATTGTGCAAAAATTGCCTCTCTTTCATAAAATGAGCGATAGTCAGTATCGTGATAATTAATATTTTGAGGATTGTTATAGTTGAGAGTCAACGCGTTGTAAATATATTGTGCGATGTTTACCGGATTGGTAACATCCGGAAATGCAGAGTCGGTCGCATCAAAAGGGCGCACGGGTTGTTGAGGGGCATCAACCTTGTGAAAAGTAGTAACTATCGAAGCGGTGAATGCTACAAATTCAGGACGTGAGTCAAAACTTGCGGCAATCGTTCCGTCAGGTTGTAATTTTAATGACCACCAGCTTTGGCCATTTGTTGGATCAAAGTCTGGGCCATCTAAATCCAACGTATTCACCAGCTCAGTAGGACTTGCCAGATAATAGGTATTGAGAAATATTCCGCCTGGTGCATCAAGGTTAGTAAGCTCTCGAGGAAGGTATGGGGTGCCTGCTAATGTCGTAATGGTTACCGGGTCGGTAGTGGTATCAATAAAAATATAGCAATCAACATCACTCGTACCGTTTCCAAAATAGGGACCTCCCAATCCAAAACCAAATAGGGTTTCTCGAGCAGTTATTTGCCACCAACCTTGAAAATCTTCCAAGTCACGCGAAGATTTATAATGTTCTTTATGTTTTTTAATTTTTTCTTGATACTCCGCTGACTGAGTCTTCTGCTTTAATTTTTCTGCGCGTTCAGGGCTTAAACACTTGCGCTTTAGTTGATCATCATAACTATATGCTGTAAAAGCATGCGCTAAAAATGCACATAAAACTATTTTAAATAATTTTTTTGGAATCATTCTGACGTCTCCTTTTTAAAAATTTCATTTTTTGAACGAGTTATTTCATGGGAATTTTTATAAATTACATGGCAAGCCCTTTTTTTTTAAAATAAAAAAAGGCACAACAAGAGGTGCCTTAAATATGCTAAAAAAAGTGATAATAAAAGATTGACAACCGTTTGCTAAACGATAGATAGATAGATAGATAGATAGATAGATAGATCTGTTCTGTTGCTGGTCTTATACATTTTTCTACAACTTTCTTTTTTAAAAAATATCCCCGATGCTTCGACGATATAAAAATTATTTGAGGCGATGCAAGACTTTAAAAAAATAAAATGGCCATCCGAGTGTTTACCTGTGTGAGTAAACCTGGATGACCATTTTAAAAAAGAAGTCGCTCAATTAAAAATTATATTTTGCGCCAAGAGTGATGGGGAAAGCGATCTCATTACGGATTCCGCCCACGATAGCCGGATTAGTTACACCGATATCAATGGTTGGCGTTTGCAGAATATTCACGCTGCAGGGCGCGCAGGATACTACTACTTCAGCCGTCAATACAAAAGACCAATTGCCGCAGTAGCAATAATCAAGACCCACTAAACCACCACCGGCAAATACCGTGTTGCGTGCGAAAACATTTGAGGCATTAGCGCAAGCGATAGCGTCAGGGAAGTTCAGCAATGCATTGTTAACAATCGATGCACGTA
>CAYMRF010000083.1:0-4161 GCA_964392765.1 uncultured Pseudomonadota bacterium | reverse complement strand
GCATTAATTCATCCGTTGCTTTTTGCAGCTCTTGGGCATTGTTTTCATGCTCTTTGAGTGCAACTTTTGCTTTTGCAATTGCTTCTTCAACTTTGGTTACTTCAGCTGCATCGAGTTTTTCTTTGTTTTCGCGCACTGTTTTTTCAACTTGCAGAATTAAGCCATCAAGATGATTTCTCTTTTCTACTGTCTCGCGCGCTTGTTTATCAGAAGCTTCATGCTCTTTAGCTTCGCGCACCATGCGTTCAACTTCATCTTTGCTTAAGCCGCTGCTGCTGGTAATGGTTACCTTCTGCTCTTTGCCGCTTGCTTTATCTTTTGCAGAAACGTTCACAATACCATTGGCATCAATATCAAATGATACTTCCACTTGCGGCACACCGCGCGGAGCTGCAGGAATACCATCTAAACGGAATTGGCCAAGCAATTTATTGTCTTTAGCAAACTCGCGTTCACCTTGGAAGATACGAATATCAACGGCGGTTTGATTATCTTCGGCAGTTGAGAATACTTGCGATTTGCGGGTAGGGATGGTGGTATTGCGTTCGATCAATTTGGTCATCACGCCGCCCATGGTCTCAATTCCCAATGAAAGGGGAGTAACATCAAGCAATAATACATCGCTTACGGAGCCAGCAAGAATACCGCCTTGGATCGCTGCGCCCACGGCAACCACTTCATCGGGGTTTACTGATTTATTTGGTTCTTTACCAAAAAACTCTTTTACCAATTGTTGTACTTTTGGCATGCGGGTTGATCCGCCTACCAAAATCACTTCATCGATTTGAGAAGTGCTCAATTGAGCGTCTGCGAGTGCTTTTTTGCATGGTTCAAGCAAGCGTCTAAAAATATCTGAGCAGAGTGATTCTAATTTTGCACGCGTAATTTTAATGTTCAAATGCTTAGGACCAGAAGCGTCTGCGGTGATATACGGCAAATTAATATCGGTTTCGTGTAATGTTGAAAGCTCTTTCTTTGCCTTCTCAGCAGCTTCTTTTAAGCGTTGAAGTGCCATGCTATCTTTGCGCAAATCGATGCCATTTTCTTTTTGAAATTCATCTGCTAAATAGCTGATTAAAATATTATCAACATCATCACCACCAAGATGAGTATCACCATTGGTAGAACGCACTTCGATTACGCCGTCAGCAATTTCAAGAACTGAGATATCAAAGGTTCCACCACCAAAGTCGAAAACCGCAATAGTGCCATTCTTCTTTTTATCAAATCCGTATGCCAATGCTGCTGCGGTCGGCTCGTTAATAATACGCATTACTTCTAGGCCGGCGATTTTGCCCGCATCTTTAGTTGCTTGACGCTGAGAATCATTAAAGTAAGCAGGAACAGTGATTACCGCTTCATTTACTGGGTGGCCCAAGAATTCTTCTGCGGTTTGCTTTAATTCTGCAAGGATTGCCGCAGAAATTTCTTGCGGAGTGTATTCTTTGCCTTGGCCCATGATGCCAACATCGCCATTAGCTCTTTTGGTCACCTTATAAGGCATTTGTTGCGCTTCTTTGGTGATTTCATCATATTTATGGCCAATAAAGCGCTTAGCCGAATAAATAGTATTTTCTGGGTTGGTTACCGCTTGGCGTTTAGCCAAGGTGCCCACTAATCGTTTGCCATCTTTAGTGAAGGCTACAATAGAAGGTACGGTGTTACTTCCATCTTTATTAGGGATAACTTTAGGGGTGTTGCCCTCCATGAAGGCAATACATGAGTTGGTGGTACCAAGATCGATACCAATGATTTTTTTTGCCATATCCGGTTCCTTTTAGTGAAAATATGTCTTTAATCATGAAGTAATAAATTAAGCTAAATTATAGCGTTGGAGGGTGGTAGCGTCAAGCATTTACTAATAAAATCTTAGTGTAATTCGCTCATATTTTATTAATCTAACATTTAAGGGATGAGCAGACTCCAGTCTTATTGCCAAACTAGGCATGGGGGCATTCTACTTTTATCGGAATAAATTTGTCGCATAATTTGCCGACCCTGAACAAAGTTCTAATGATGGGCGTCTGGCGTTATTATTCTTAAGGATTTATGAAAAAAGGCCCCATATAAGGACTTTTTTTGAAAATTTATGACGTTGATTCTTTTTTCGGATTAATAAATTAAAAATGGTGGGGGAGCGGGCACGGCGCAGGTCACTCCGTCTTCACCCTCGCCCCCTTTCCCGTGGGGAGGAAAGAGGGGGCTCGCGCTCGACTCCGTGATAAATCTGTACAAAGAGAAGCCGGTCTAACTTATATAGGGAATATTAACTACTCTCCTTTATAAGGAAAGACATTATATACCCAGCCTGCGCTAAAGCTACGGCGGGCAAGTACCTATATAGGAACATCATATATATCCCCATGTATAGAATCATCATAACCATACCCACACATAACACACCCATACTCGTATATACACGAGTAATCATATATAACACATACGTAAGCAAAACAATGAAGATAAGTACTATAACAGGTAGGCGTATACCCAGTAATAATAAGAGATCTAAGAGTAAGACGTCCTTCAAGACGTACCAATCGGACGTAATTAGGCCCGTACGCGTATTAGTAACCAAGAACGTCATTTATTTAAGTTAATTAACCGTTATAACTTCTGTAACAATGAATAGATATACCTATAGCTATAGAAAATCACTTTGACTCATAAAAACCTAAAATCCCTTAAAAGGGAAATGCGTGCGCGGCGATCTTCGATGATCTTATTTGAGTGGTAGTTTGCCTTGTAAAATAACCTTTTTATCCATGCTTAACTTATATCTCTTGCTTCAATATTGCAAATATAAAATATTAATTGCTATTATAAGAGTAGTTACTGATACCTTATAAAGGATTACTTATGAAACTATTTAAAAATCTATTAATAATCGTAGCCCTGTTGACAGCACCATCTCTCTTTTCGGCTGGATCTTCAAATAGTATTGGCCGTTCGCTTTTATCTGACTTTAGTAGGGGCCGCGCTGGTGATGTGGGGAATCTACTCAAATTATACCATCTTAATGATAATGAGATCAGAGAGGTATTGGCTTACCTATCTCAATTTTATGAGAAGCCTAAGACTCGAGAAGTAGAAGCACAAGAATTGCACATTGATATTAACAATATAGATCCGTTGGTGGCAACCTTAGTGATTGGCCTTCAGCATGAGCTAGATCAACGAAGAGCGACTCAAGACCAGCTCAAGAAAAGTGAAGAGCAGCGTTTGCAGCAGTTGAAGAAAAATGAACAGCAGCGACAGTATTATTACAGGGAAAATTCATTTTAATAAAAAAGAGGATTGCCTATGAAAGTATTTAAAAACTTATTGATGGTTGTGGCTCTCTTGGGCGCCCCATCTCTTATTGCGAGCGTTCCACCCATTAAGATTGGGCGTGCACTTCTTTCTGATTTTGATAAAGGTAAAGGTGATGTGAGCAGTCTCGTTCGATTCTATAGCTTAACCAATGATGGCATTAGAGATGCCTTGGCATATTTGTCGGCATTGGATCTTGCTCCTGCGCAACAAATTGAAGAAGATTTCGGTTTTTATCTTATTCCTTCTGCAAAGCCGGGGCTAGACATTACGTTAAACGGTGAGGCGCGCGAGCTGGGCATTGATCCTCGCAATATAAAAGCCCGTATTGCCGCGTTAAAGACCGGTCTGCAGCATGAGATTAATCAGAGAAGTGTGGCCGCTAAAACAGCAGCTGAAGCACCGTTCTTGAATGCAAATGAGATGGAGTTGGTGGCTTTCTTAAAACCTGCTTTAGGAATCGGCAAGTATCCGCCAGCTTTTGAATTTGAGAGAGCTAATTCTGCTCAATTAAGAAAATTACTTAATACGATTGAATCAGTGGTTCGTTCAAACCTTAAAGTTGCTAAGATGTTTGCGATAGCTGATGAGTTACGCAAATCAGACCCGATTGTGACTAATTCATCAGCTATTACGGCGATGCAGACTTTGCTGCAACAATTACCAAATCAGATTGCTCGAAAACAACAAGCTGAAAGAGTTCCCGCTCAAGTTCCTACTCAGCCAAGAAGATATTAGGTTGTTGATTGAGTTTTGATCAAGCATTGACTCATTCTTCTTGAATAAACTATCCTCACAATAATATAAGATTCCCAGCCTACGCTTATCCAGGCCTTCCGGCTTGGCAAG
>CAYMRF010000082.1:0-4266 GCA_964392765.1 uncultured Pseudomonadota bacterium | reverse complement strand
GGACACTGTGCCACAGCACGAGGGTGTCGCTCAAGCCCTCGTGACGAACTTTTTCCAAATCGCTTTCGGGTCTGCTTAACACCCGATCTCATGACGTGACGGCGTTTGGGAGCCTGGAGAAGTCAGCGCTTGCCGCATAGATAGCGCATGAAATATGCGTTCTCCCACTGGCTCCATCAGCGGCATCTCCGGCACGACGGGGACAACATCCAGCCGCTCGTGATGGCGGCGGGCGCAGAGGGAATATCCAGGAAAGCGCTCGGCAGCGTCATCGGCCTGGAGCCGAGTACGCTTGACGGGTTACTGGCAGCGATGGTCGATATGGGGATGCTGGCGGTCAATATCGAGAAGGGCATTGCCGTATACCGACACCCAATATCGGCGTGACGCAGAACTCCAGCTTGATATGTCGCTCCGGCCTCTTGGACCACCCCGACTGTCACTTCAACGAGCCTCGTGTTCGAGTCGGCGTTCATCCCTCCTTCGCCATCACGAGCCAGACGATGACGCCCACCGCCTGTCGGAACCGGACCGCTTCCTTCTTCGACAGCCCAGCATAGAGCTTCTTGATTTTCTTCTCCCGCTAAAGCTCACGACGGGTAGCGGCGGGCGGTCGTGATCTAGTTCGCTGTCGCTCACCTTGCCGCAAACGAAATGCTTCGCTTCTTGCGCCTCTAAGCAGGTGTCGATGGTCGTCCCGATGACCCCGACGACCAATAACCCATTTGAGAGGAGCCAGAAAAGCGATGCAAGTTATTCATGGGGCTAACACCGGCAAGTTCGACCTCGCCGGAACGACGGTCGCCACCGTGCAGGCGAGCCTCGCCGACTCCTTCAACATCCCGCCGGAAGCGCTCGCTTACATCAACGGCGAGATCGTCGGCGAGAACTACCGACCGCTGCCGAGCGATGTTGTCGAGTTCATCTTCCCCTGGGGGACCAAGTGCGGGGCAGATAAGCCGACCACGCCGACCACGCCGCTCAAGTCGCCATTCCCGTATTCCGGGGGCAAAGCCAGGGTTGCCCCCGAAGTGTGGCGGCGGTTCGGCGACGTGAAGAACTACGTCGAACCGTTCTTCGGCGGCGGGGGCGTTCTGCTGAACCGCCCGGCGTGGGGCGGCAACCGCATCGAGACGGTGAACGACCTCGACGGGCTGCTGGTGAACTTCTGGCGGGCGGTCAGGCTGCACCCCGGCAAACTGGCGAGGGCGGCGGACTACCCGGTGAGCGAACTCGACCTCCACGCTCGGCACTACTGGCTAGTCCGCCGGAGGACGGAGATCACCAAACAGATTCGATCCCAGGAAGCGTGGTGTGATCCGAAGGTCGCCGCATGGTGGGTGTGGGGCATCAGTCAGTGGATCGGCGGGGGCTGGTGTGCCGGACCCCGCCGCTTGCACCGCCAGCGGCCCAATATCGAAGGCCGAGGCGTCCATCGGCGTAACGAGGGCAGACGTGGTGAGTCAATTCGCCGGTTATTCGCTGCCCTTGCCGCCCGACTGGAGCGGGTGAACATCTTAAACGGCAACTGGAGCCGGGCGCTGACGCCCGCCGTGACCACCCGTTACGGTACAACCGGAGTCTTTTTGGACCCACCGTACACAGATAAGGCTGGGCGAGTGAACGGCCTTTACGCCAGCGACGACCTGCATATCGGCCACGAGGTCCGGGCCTGGGCAGTCGCCCACGGTGACGACCCGAAGCTCCGCATCGCCCTCTGTGGCTACGAAGGGGAATACCGGATGCCCCCGAATTGGTCGGTATTCGAGTGGAAGGGCGGCGGAAGCAAAAACGGCCACAAGGAGCGCATCTGGTTCAGCCCGCACTGCCTCCCGTGATCCCCAGCAGTCCCGTCCGGCATTCGACCGGCGGACTGCCCCTGCGTCTCAATATCTCACGGATAAGGGGGCCGACATGGGCCGTCACCGCCAGCGGGGGAGCAAGCACGGCTACCCGAAATCGGCGCACGTCGTTCGGGACTACGCCACGCTCAAGGACATCGCCAAGAAGTTCGCAGCGGGGGAGATCAAGCTCCTGATCCTGCTCGGCGGTCCCGGCAAGGGGAAGGGCCAGATTGTGAAGAGGGCTATGCTCGCCCAGGCCCCGACGAGCGACGACGTGTTCTTCCAGGCGTTGTCGGAGTTCCTGGACAATATCCTTGCCCGGCTGTCCCCCGGAGCAGCGCCGCAACCCGCCCCGCCGAACCTCGGCCCCGGCTTGTACGTCAAGGGCGGCATATCGCCGATCAGCTTCCACATCGCCGCCTACCGCCACCGGGACGCCCCGATCTGCATTGACGACGCCGACGCCTTCTTCGCCGACGCCCAACTCCGAGAGCGGACGAAGCACCTGTGCGAGACGGACAGGTACAAGCTGATGGCCCACCGGACGCTGGCGAAGGAACTGGTCGCCCAGGGCGTGCCGCAGGAGTTCTGGACGACCTCGCCGGTGTGCGTCATTCGGAACACCTGGGACTCGGACGACCCGATCACCCAGGCCATCGAGTCCAGGGGGACGGTCATCGTCTTCGAGCCGACCTGGGCCGAGGCATACGCCTATATCGGAGAGTGGTTTTGGGACCAGGAGGTATACGACCACCTGTGGGAGATGCTGCCGCTCCTCCGGGAGCCGGATATACGGCTCGTGACCAAGGCGTATGACCTGAAGGCTGCCAATATCCCCGGCCTACCGTGGCGGTCGGTGATCGACCAGCACGCCGCCGACCCCGCATACATAATGGTCGCCGAATATCTCAGGCAGGATATTCGGCAGCTCGGCTCCGAGGAGCAGCGAATCGAGGCGTGGGTGGCGGCGGTGAAGGCCCGTGATCCGAAAGCGGCGGCAAGTCGGGCGACGTGGCACAGATATAGGAACGAGGTCGAGGACTTGGCGTTCGCCGCTCCTCGGCCTGCCCGCATCGTCCTGGAGCGGATCAGCCCGCCCGTCGAGGTACGACCTTCGGATTCGCCGGTCGGGGCCGGTACGCCGGTCGTGGTCGATGGCGGGGGCGAAGGGGGACCGGCTTAACCCTGAGACATTGAGACATCGTGAAACGAAGCGGGAAGTCGATTTTACAAAGCCCCTCGTGACGTGGTACAGTACGGGCGTCAGTCGTCTCGCCACCAGCGGCCGGACTCCGGGTTTCTGGCCGTTAAAGTCCGAAAGAAGACGGCGTTGCCCGGCACGGCTTAATCCACTCTTTGCTTCCGCACGCTGGCAGCGTCGGGGCAAGGTTTCCTTCGCCAAGGAGACTTTGCGCCGATGCGCCCCCATCATCCTCAGACCCCGACCGCCACCGGCTTCGACCTGGAGCCGCTGCCGAACGGCGACGTGCTGATCCAGTTCTCCGGTGAAGACGGGGAGACAATCAACTCCCAGGTCATCACCCGGACGGCACTCGCCCGGCTCCCCGCCGTCGTCCACGCTCTCTTCCTGGCCGTGGATCAGGGGCGGGATGCGGTCATGGCGTTCCTCGACCGGCTCAACGCCGGGGAGGGTCGGCAGTGAACGAAGCCCCGGAACATAATGCGGCGCAACCAAGGGTGCGAACTGCCGAGGAGGTCTTGGCAGACCTCGACCGTCTCCGTGACCACCGCATCGCCAGGACGGTGACGGAGGGACTTTACCACGACGAGCAGGACCGCTTGTGGGCGGAACTGCGTGAGATTGACCGGCTCGACAGGCAGCGCCGGGAGGAGGAGGCTCGGATCGAGCGGCTCGACAGGCTGCGCCGAGAAGAGGAAGCCCGGATCGAACGGGACAGGAAGCGCCAAGAGCGGCGTGACCAGCGGATCGCCCGGAGCAAGCGGAGGCTCGAAGCCCTTTTGTCCCAACCTCCCCGGCAAAGCACAGCCGACCTCCGCAGGTGGTTGGAGGCGTTCATCAAGATCGACTCGGCCAACCAACCCGACCTCCGGGCAAGACAGCGGCGGGTGGAGGAGCGGCTGGAGAAACTGACGGGCGGCACGGCCCCTCAGAAGCCGACCCGCAGGCCGCAACTTAGCGAGGCTGACCGGCTCATACGACGTGCCGTAGCGTCGGGCGATGCTGCCAAGGCGGTGGAGATCGCCCGCCGCTTCCACCAGTTCGTGAAGCGGCTCTACGTCTCCCGGCGAGCCGAGATTCGGTACGGGCCGGGCGGGAAGCAGGTGAAGGTCTGGCCCAAGACATTTCGGCTCGGACGCTTCCCAGCTATTTGGAAAAACGCAGGTGTGTGGATCGACTACGCCGCCGAGCAGATCGTCTTCGAGAACCACAAGGGCGAGG
>CAYMRF010000081.1:0-4297 GCA_964392765.1 uncultured Pseudomonadota bacterium | reverse complement strand
CCATTGCTTCAGAAGCATTATTGTAAAGAACACCTAAAAAAGGCTTACGCAATAATTTAGTTTTATATAAATCTGCTTCAACAATTTTGAAATCGTTAATCGGAATGGCATAGCCCACATTTTGCGCTTCAGTAATTCCGGCAGCATTAATACCAACCACTTCACCTTTATCATTCAATAATGGCCCACCAGAGCTGCCTGGATTGATTGCAGCGCTTATTTGCACCATATGAGATTCATGGCCACTAATCACGCCCGTAGTGCTTTTAAGCGATTGCTGCCCCAAAGGATATCCCAGCGCTAATACTTCATCAGAACGGCGCAGCGTATCAGAATCACCCAGAGATAAGAACGGAACACCACCCAAAGCCGCTTTAATATATTCAAGCGATGCAGGCTTTACGCGTAACAATGCAATGTCGCGATCGGGAGTCATGCCCACTACTTCCACATCAATAATACGACGACCAAGTGCAGGAATTTGGATCCAGACGGCACGCGCTTGATTAATTACATGGGCATTAGTGATTAAGTAGCCTTCAGCATTAATAAAAAAACCACTTCCAGCAGATGAATATTGCTGAGGCGTTTGAAATGGCATGATCATATTAAATTCAGCCACGTGTGCAAAAACTTGCACTACGGTATCGGAAATTTGATCTTGAATATCGCGCCAGCTTATTACTTTTTTGCTCACCGAACGTTCTATTACCTCATGCACTTCCGGAACATCGATTTGGGTTTCTAGTTGCGTTTGTGCAGGATTCATTCTTTGCAATTTTTGTGAAATAATTTGTTGTTCTTGAGATATCAGATAACAACCAAATCCCAAAACGGGAACCGCTATTAATAGGGCTACCAGCGCACAATCTTGAGGCCTTCTTACATTGATCATTTAAAACCTTCTTAGTTAAAAAATTAAAGAGCAATTTGAGTGGCAACACTTACACTCGAAGTATTTTGGGAACTAGACATTGCTGCCATATGCTGCGTAAACGCACTGGATTGCGCCGCATGAGCCGCTGCTTCTTGAGCATCCTTCATTAATTCTAAAGTACCCGCATTGCATTCATTAATAAAGTTTGGATCATCTTTTAGTTGTCTAAAAATATCTTTTAAAATAACTAAATACATATCTGCAATCAATTGCAATTCTGCCGCTTCTTGATGAAGATCGGTACGATAAGATGCCATAACCTCATTAAGTGAATCTTTAGTTTGATCAACAATCATACAAATTTTATCCAGTTGTTTGAATGCTACATACAACGGTAATTTTTCTCTAAAATAGCGATCTTTTAACGCATTAATTAACTTGCTGGGTTCAACCGTCACCAATAGCGTGAAAAGATCATTTTGCGCTATACGCATTAAATGAAAACGCGCGAACTCAAAATGCTTTTCTGGAGTATGATTATATTGCCAAAGAGCTGCTAGCGTTGCACCCGCTAAGGTGCACAAGGAAGCGCTATACTTATGCTCACAAAATTTTGGTACTTGTAACTCATTGGTGAGCATTTGAAACCCTACAAATGCAGCCAAGCCTGCTGCGCCACCCTTCAGCGCCGACAAAGTCACCGCGTTACGAGACTCACACTCTAATGATACGGATTCAACTTCAGTTTCGCCAAAAACGGGAGAAGCGAATAACAGTGCGCATAATACTGCTGCATGAGTATAATTTTTCATAGTAGTTCCCTTTTGCTTTGTATGGTGAAATCTCAAACAACAGATCATTGTATACCATGATTTAGAACTAAGTACAAATAGCTGCTCCTCGCCTAATTTGCCAAAAATGAGTAAACGATTTACCCTATTAAATAAACTTTAATGCATAATAGCCTTACAAAATAAGAAAATATCAAAACCCGTTCGTGGTGAGTAGCTCACGATAGTGAGCGTTATCGAACCATATTTTGAAAAATTAATTCCAAAAAACACCCTTCGATTCGCCGCTCTTCGAGCGGCACTCAGGGCGAACGGGGACGGGAATAGAACTTTTAGGAGTTATTTAATGAGTTCATCGGTTCAGGTAACCTTAGAAAAATTGGTCGCCCTTTGTAAACGGCGTGGTTTTGTTTATCAATCAGCGGATATTTACGGCGGCTTAAATGGGGTCTATGATTTTGGCCATTTAGGCACCCTTATGAAAAATAATATCCGAAAAGCGTGGATCGATTCTTTGAATCAAACCAGCGATAACATTCTCTTATTTGAAGGCGCATTATTAGGCGCTTATGATACCTGGAAAGCTTCAGGACACGTTGATAATTTTAGCGATCCCATGGT
Source organism: uncultured Pseudomonadota bacterium (assembly GCA_964392765.1). GTDB lineage: Bacteria > Babelota > Babeliae > Babelales > Vermiphilaceae > BTUB01. The sequence continues at coordinate 2,008 of CAYMRF010000081.1, read as the reverse complement.
GGATTGTCTTAATTGCAAGCACCGGTATCGCACTGATGATGTAGACATTGAAAAACCATGCCCCAATTGCGGCAAAAAATCTTGGACAGCACCGCGCCAATTCAATATGATGTTTCAAACACAATTAGGCGCCGCTGCAGATCAATCATCAATCGCATTTCTACGGCCTGAAACCGCGCAATCAATTTTTATTAACTTCAAAAATGTAATCTCCACCAACCGGGTTAAAATGCCGTTTGGCATCGCGCAAATCGGTAAAGCATTCCGCAATGAAATCACTCCCAAGCAATTTCTCTTTCGCATGAGAGAATTTGAACAGATGGAACTTGAATGGTTTTGCAAGCCCGATGAATCAGCCTATTTCTTTGATCTTTGGACTAAATCTCGCCGTAATTTTTATGATTATGTAGGCGTTACTCATAGCAAAGTACGCATCCGCGCCCATGCTCCAGATGAACTTTCACACTATTCTAAGGGCACCGTGGATATGGAATATGAATTTCCGTTTGGCTGGAAAGAGCTAGAAGGGATCGCTAACCGTGGTGATTTTGATTTAAGTCAACACAGTAAACATTCAGGAAAAGATTTAGCCGTTTACGATGAAGAAACTAAACAATCGTATATTCCCCATGTTGTGGAAACTTCAGTGGGTGTTGATCGCTTATTCCTCACCCTACTTTTTGATGCCTATACCGAAGATGTGGTAGAAAATGAAGAACGCATTGTGTTGCGCCTGCACCCACGAATTGCACCTATTAAAGCGGCCTTCTTCCCACTCACTAAAAAACAAACTGAGCCTATGAAAACAATCTTTGAAGCAATTCGCAAAAAAGGATACAGCGTTCAATTCGATGAATCTGCATCGATTGGAAAGCGTTATCGCCGACAAGATGAGATTGGAACTCCGCTCTGCTTCACGTATGATTTTGACAGTGAACAGGATCATTGTGTTACCGTTCGCAACCGTGATACAACCAAACAAGAACGTATTCCCATTACTTCTATAGAATCTTATTTGATTGCCTTACTGCAATAACCAAAAAGGATCGATTATATGAGTAGTTCTCGCTTGGCACATTTTTCTGCAGGGCGCGTTATTCTTTTAGCCATTTTTTGCACCGTCTTAATTGGTACCGCTTTGCTTTCCCTGCCCATGGCGCGTCATACGCCCATGTCATTTCTTGATTTGCTATTTACCTCAACATCGGTAACCTGCGTCACTGGTATTTTTACGGTATCTTTGGAACAATTTACCTTTTTTGGGCATTGCATCATTCTTGGGCTTATGCAAATCGGCGGTTTAGGGATCATCACTCTTACGCTTTTTTTGCTTTCTCTCTTCATGAATTTAGGACTTGCTACCTCGTTGATGGCAGGCAAACTCATGGAGCTGGAATCGTGGAAAAATCTTCGTGAACTGCTTTTTCTTATAATGGTAACCACCCTGTGCGCTGAACTTATTGGTGCGTTCTGTTTTTTCACCGTATTTATAAAAGATTTTCCTACTGGAAAAGCAATCTTTTTATCGATATTTCACGCCGTATCATTTTTTTGCAGCGCCGGAATCACTCTTTTTGGCAACAGCTTGCAAGCATATGCGCACAACTATACCGTTATCATTACTGCAACGATACTGATGCTCATGGGCGGACTGGGATTTGTTACTCTTTATGAAATTGCGGAGCATATATCGCACTTAAGAAACAAAAGACAGCATAATTTTTCATTACAAAGCAAACTCGTATTATGGGGATCGCTCGTTTGTATTCTGGCAGCAGCAATGCTTATCTTTATTCTAGAGCACAAAAATGCATTCAGCCAATTCTCCATGTTTGGCAAAGTGGTGAATTGTCTTTTTCATGCGGTCTCATTCAGAAGCACAGGGCTTTTGACTGTTCCTGTCTCCGAATTGCAATTGGCTACTCTTTTTCTCATTATGTTGATAAGTTTTATCGGATCAGCTCCTGGATCAACCGGTAGCGGCATACGAATAACCACGCTTTGCGTC
>CAYMRF010000080.1:0-4423 GCA_964392765.1 uncultured Pseudomonadota bacterium | reverse complement strand
CTGTGAAATTGCGCACGAGTAATGCAACTTCAGCATCATTGCCAATTTTTTTAGCTGCTTCCAATTTTATTTTTATATTATTTACAATTAGTTTCCAATGTTTCTTTTGTAATTGGGTTAATAATTGCTCAAAAAAGTTTGCATTCACCTCTTCGGGGTTCTCCAAAATGGTTTTGCTCACCAACTGCTGATCATTCTGATTCAGCAGTTCAAAAAATTGGATAAAGCCGATAGATGGCGCATTTTTTCTTTCTTCCTGCAGTTTTTTCAGTATATCGCATAATGGATGGGGAAGATAGGTAATGAGGAATTCCTCATTGTCTTGATTTATTAGTTGTATGTTGTTCATTATACTAAAAAATATTTTATTTTCTAGTGAGCTAATACCGCTTCCATCGCTGCTTGCCTGCTGTAAAAGGGTAGGCGCCATGGTTACCTGAATCCTGGTTTGAGGGGCAGTTCCTTTAAGGCGCGCCAGCTCCTTTTTAAGAGATTCAAAAGGGATGGCCAAGGCAGAGCTCGCATTTTGAAGCAAGATATCCTGCTTGAGCGGTTCATCTATTTTTTGGATCATTTCTAAGATTTTTTTGGTCACTTGAAGTTTGCCCGCTAGAGGAAGTTTGGCGAAATCGGTACCCAGCGTTTCTATGAAAAAGGCAAAAATATCCTTTGCTTGTGCTATATACGGTTCAAGCGACAGGTTTTTAGTTAAGAAAGAGGCAGGATCATCGGTTGATTCGAGTCTGATTACTTTCAGATCAATGCTGGCCTGCCAGCAGAGTTGCCCGATGCGCAAGATGGCCTGTTGGCCGGCATTATCTCCATCATAGAGCACATAAAGCTGATGCGCGTATCGTGAAAGGGCGGTAAGATGGTCTACCGTGCAAGCGGTGCCCAGGGTGGCCACCGTATTAGTAAAGCCGTATTGGGCCATCATAATACAATCGGTATAGCCCTCTACCAGAAACACCGAACCGGTCTTTTGGATCTCTTTTTTTGCTTTATCAAGACCAAAAAGAAGCTGGCCTTTAGCAAAATGCTCATTTTCATGGGAGTTATAATATTTGGGGCGGGCATCATTGAGTCTGAAAATGCGGCCGCCGAATCCGCAGAATCTACCTAAATGATCGGTGATAGGAAACATTATGCGTTCTTCAAAGGGGGAAAAGAGGACATTTTTCCCTTTTGAGAGGATATTGGCTTTTAGAAGATCATCCACCAGAATATTTTCTTTGCCCATATCCGTAATAAATCGCTTTACTTGAGCGATTCCGCCAGGAAAATACCCTAATTGAAACATATCAATGCTTTTTTTAGTAATATTGCGCTTTTGGCAATATGAAAATGCATCGGCAGACTTTATTAATTGCGTGTGGCACCATTTTGCCACTGTTTCACACACATGATAATACAATTTATCATCAGAATTAGAGCTGCCTAAATCATTGGCAAGGGTAGAGGGGAGTTCTATTTGATAGCGTTCGATTAAATGTTTAGCCGCCTCCATCTGCGAGCAGTGTTCTTTGCGCGCAATAAAGGCAATCACGTCACCGCCCACGTGGCATCCAAAACAATAAAATATTTCTTTATGAGGGCTCACGGTGAATGATGCAGTTTTTTCTGCATGAAATGGGCACTGGCCTTTCCAGTAAAGCCCCGCTTTTTTTAATGTCGCATATTCACTCACTACATCCAAGATCGCGATGCGGGTTTTAAGATAGCTAAATAAATTCATGGCTGCACGCGCTGAGGTTTATTGAATGTTATGAAAAAAAATATAATGCCGGCCAGCAGAGCGATACCTAAAGCAACAATTTGTGGGAAGGAAATTAATGTTGATATGCCGGTAAATTCACGATCGGCACGCCAAAAATCAACTAAAAATCTTTCTAAACTCATGAGAAATAAATAAGCGCACATAAGTTGTCCGGGCTTTTTAAAGTAATATTGCAAAATAAAATACTGTAACAGGAAAATACCCAACAAAATAAATGAGCTATACAGTTGCGTGGGATGCAAAGGAGTATTGCGTAATGCGGGAATCTGGCACTCAGGATTTATTGTGCCAAAAAAAAGTGATGTAGGTGCCCCAAAACAGCATCCAGCAAAAAAGCAGCCAATGCGCGAGATTGATTGCAGCAACGGTGCATAGATTGCGGCTAAATCAAAAAGACTAATAATTTTGATTTTGTGTTTTTTAAAGTAAAAAGGCATCACAATCAAGAGCGCAATCACGCCACCCAATAAGGAAAATCCCCCGTGCCAGAATGCAAAAGGGCTCCACCAGTGATCCATCAGTTGCAAGTGGGTTATCACAAACAAGAATCTGCCCCCAAAAAGGGCTGCGAGAATGGCTAGCGATAACGCGTTAAAATATTGATCGTTGGAGATAAGCTTAGGTCGCTTTGGATCGGAAAGAAATAGCGCGCTAAACACTATCAAACCTATGATGATAAAAAGGCCGAAGCTGTGGATGTATATGGGGCCATATAAGTGAAGCAGTTCGCGATGCATTGTTTTTTACTCAATAAATTGTTTGGTCTTGATTATGAATTATACAAGGGCATCGGCGGTTACACAAGTTCAACAGCACACATCCTGAGTAGCTGCTTTTGGCAGCGTATCCGGCCTTCGTAGCCTTCTGTGGTTAAGTGATTTGCTCTTGAACATGAACTTCGGCGGAGTAGGCTCGAAGGATTGGCAAAGTTGGCCTGTCCTTGGATATGCCTTCTAAAGGAGGCCACTCAGGATGGGTAGAAAACCTTCCGCTTCATCCTGAGGAGTGCTGTAGGCACGTCACGAAGGATTATGCTTGATATTTCACTCGCTTAACTTTCTTGGGTGTAGCGCCTGCAGCGATAACGCGCCACTCGTTATTCCACGAAAATTCTAAATTATACTCTTTATTGTTAGCATCAAGTTCAAAGATGATCTCTTTTGCGCCAGTGCGCCAGCCTTTGGCAAAACTATAATCATAGCGAACTGTGAGGTTTTTTTGATCAGCAGCAACTGCTATTGAGGAGCCTGGCTTTATTTCTTTGCCATTCACGCTGAGCTTGAATGAATCGGGCGAGTAGCCAGTCTTAAAAAACATATATTCAAGCATTTTTGGTTTTATAGAGTTGCGGACTAAAATCTCAGATGCTTTTTGTGCATCAACAGCAAAAAGACTGCATGGAATTGATACGATTAACCATCGTAATACGTGCTTCATCATTTTCCCTTCCCCTTTTTTAAAGGAACGTTATGAATCTTAGTATTTTAATTCATTTTTGGTATTTTAATGTCGGGCAATTTAAGGTCGAGGCCAAGCCATTCGTGCCATCTTAAGTATTGTGAAATTTTATTCTTAAAATCTGAAGGATTGGTTAACATTTCTAGCATCTCTTTATGGTGAGCAATTACATCGCCAATATCAACAGCACCATTAACCATGAAATAGTCATGGAGAGGAGCATCAAAGCTAGTAGAAAATGTCAGTAGGTCAGCAATTTTAGTATATATTTTTTGAGTTGATGCTTTTATGACTGTTAAGAATGATGCAATCTTTCCTCTCTTTATTTTTATACGAACCGTATACGTTCTATCGGTACGCACAATAAGTGTTTTTGATTCATTAACGGGAATAACTTCACCATTAATTGAGAGTTCAAGATGATCAAAAAATGCTCTGAGACGCTCCGGGTTTCTGGCGTATTCTTCATCCATCTTAATAACTTCATCAAAAGAGTTTTTAAAATCTACTCTTTTTAGCAAACCTTCGCGGAGTGCTTTTTGCTCATTAAGAACGTGAGAAATCGCCGTAATTTTGGTGTGGCTAGATTTAGTCTCTGCAACAAGCGTGCTTGATTCGAATAGAGAGGCTACTAAAAGAGTAGCGATAATTGCTTTAGTGAGTTTCATAATGTCTCCAGTAATCCTAGATACGGGTTATGCACCTTTTTTATACTGTTTACATTGGTAGTATACCATAATCCCTTCAAATAACCAAAAATAGGACCCAAGAGTCAAATTTATAAGCCATTCAATTGCCATTTGAAAATATAACATATCAATAAGCTGATCTGAACCTGCGATTGCGGGAGCTTGAAGAAGGGGCGTATAATGGTTAAAGTTTCGGTTTGTCCGGGAAAATAAAGAGGGGTTTTTTTAAGCCACTCACCCTGCCCTTCGACCCAGCCTCCGCTTATCCGGGTCTTCCGACTCGGCAAGCTTCGGCGGGCAGGCTGGGCGTTTACTCCTGAGCTTTGACGAAGGGTCAGGATGAAATTCGCATCCGCAAAACCCCTAAATCCGTTCGTGGTGAGGAGCGAGAGAATCGAGCGTCTCGAACCATCTTTTTAATAATAATTCGAAATAAACAAATCAAATGGCCGTATGGATTCGAGTCGCCTCACTTTGTTCGGCCCTCACCACGAACGGC
>CAYMRF010000079.1:0-4543 GCA_964392765.1 uncultured Pseudomonadota bacterium | reverse complement strand
CCGCTAATAAGATGCACTGTTCAAGCCACGGATCGCGTGCGGTTTCAGGAACATTCGCAACGGGCAGGCCTTTTGGTATGCGAGGATCAAACAGTCCTGGATATGGTGGAATGAATCCAAGTGCTGGCCACACATTAGTAGACCAATCATTAGGCAATGGGGTACCGCCAGCAGTCCCATTGAGTGAAGGGGCTTGCGATGGAGAAGTTCCTTCTGGTTGGCGTAGATAGAAAATGTCTTCAGGAATAACTCTGCTTTGAGCGCCGGGGCTGTCTGCAGCAAATCTAATAGGTGCAAACGGCAAACCAATAGGATTGTATAAGCGATTTGCAAATTCGCTTACTGGTGGAGGATTTTGCTGTGAAGCTCCGCCTTTAATTCTGCCATCAATATCGCCAATTATGGTTGTCGTGGTGAAAGATCCCATATTGCCATCGAAGTTTTCTCCCAGGAAGAAATAAGGTAAAACATCGCCAGCGCTTCCTGCTTGCGTATCAGTGAGTATAATAAGTCTTTTTGGTCGATTTGCACTTCCTTTGAAAACCGATCCTGGATTTGTGGTTTCATTTTGACTTACATAAAATTGTCCAAATGATTCCACGCTAATGCCTTGAGAGTCTTGGAAAAACGCATATTGAGTTCCATCGCCAAGATCAATAAGTTGTGAGTTACCACTTGCATCATTTAAAGCCCAGCGTTTTAAAAAGCTCCCTCTATCAGCACCAAAAAATTCTGCAACGTTATAGATTTCGTCCGGAAAGCCTCCAAGATTGCCGCGTATATCCATAATGATAACATCGCAATCAACATCAACAAAATAACGAATGAGATTTGAATATACTCTGCTGGCAGCTTCTCTACCATATTTCACATTTCCAGGAGGCGGCGCAGCGTTTACCGGCGCAAATGTTGAGCTTGGTATATATGAAAGAGGATCTTCAAATAATTCATCTTGTACGCGGAAGTATCCAACTTTTTTACCATTGGTAAGAGCTGGATCAATTAATGCCACGTAAAGTGCATTTGAATAATCACGATCGGTAAGTGGATTAAATCCTATAAGAGTATAGTGCGTTGGATCAGGATTTTGCGGTTGCGGTATTCCATTCACCACCGTCACATTGCCCAATGTACCAACAAATTCAGCTCTTTGAGGGCCTGGAATTGTTGGTTTATAGCCAACATCAACAGGATCGAATTGCAATGGTTCTCCGTTGGGCGCAGCGGGGGTTAAATCAGGAGTTCCCGCGATAGCCCAATAAAGATTTTTTATACTATTTTGGTCCAGATAGTTACCCATCACAATATTATAATCGTACGTTGATCCTGGTGCTTGAGTTAATCCAAATGGGTCGTTGTACGTAGTAACCCCTCTACGAGCTAAGACCGCATTATTATAAAAGGAAGACGGAACGCTTTGGTTTGATCTGGTGTTAATTAAATTAGCGCCGGGAAACAACGCACTTCCCCAAAAAGTATTTGTTGCGGCAGCTTGTTTAAGTTCATCCCATGTATCAATTAAGAAAATAGACCCAGGTCTAAAGTATGCATTATATCGGTTGTGTAGAGAAACTTGATACATCAGATAAAACATTGCTTCAATGGCTGCGCGGAATGCAGGATATTCCATGTCGGCAGTAATTCTATGGGTTACCGTAACCGTTGGATTACCGCAAACTGCTAATCCCCAACCTTGTTCATCATGAGGCATGTCGCTTGAATCAAAATCTAAGAGGAAATGATTAAAGACGTTTCGGAATGTACCTCGAGTCTGATCCTCATTAATATCAACGTGAGAGCCTCTTGGATTTGGTACCGCGCCTTCTTCAGTTACCGCGACGCCATTTACATAGGTGCCATTCATACGCACCCAAGGGCCAACAAAGCCATTAATAGTAACGGTTGCTCCTGTGGTTGCAAAAGAAAATCCATCGGTAAAAATATCAGTGGCTACATCCGTAGTTAGAAATGGGGTAGGTTGAAGAAATTGACGATTCAATGCGGCAACAAAATGTTCTCCGGGGCGCGAAACGCGAATTCGCCGAATCGGAGTGGTAAACGTGAATCCTTCATCGGTAAGTTGCATGAAAATTTGTTCTCGTTCATAGAATGTTCTATAATCCTCATCGCCATAATGTATATTTTGACCTTGATTATAGTTATGCGTTAATGCATTATAAATATATTGAGCAATCGCAACTGGATTAGTAATGTCAGGAAACGCTGAACTGGTATCATCGAAGGGGCGAATTGGCTGTGGCGGCGCATCAATTTTTTTATACACGCAGCCTACTGGTTGATATCCGGAATAATATGGCCTCGATTGATCTATGGCGCAAATAGTTTCTCCATCAGCTTGCAATTCTAATGCCCACCACGATTGACCATCGTATGGGTTAAAGTCCGGTCCATCAAGATCAAGCACATGCACCAAAGAAGTAGGACTTGCTAGGTAGTAAAAATTAGAATTTATTGCTCCACCTGCGGCATCGAGATTAGTGGGGAAACGAGGCAATTCTACTGTGCCAAATAATGGTGTTACGGTAATTGGATCTGCCGTTGTATCAATAAATATATAGCAGCCGACATCATCAGTGAAATTGCCAAATCCAAAAGGTAATTCATCTCGTGTGACAACTTGCCACCAACCTTGAAAGTCTTCAAGTGCTCTTGCATTTTCTTTAGAGTATTGGTTATTCAGTTCTTTTTTTTCTTGATATTTTTGTTTAATTCTTTCTAATTTTTCATGAGTGATTTTTTTTGGACGATTTGTTTGAAATTCAAGTGCATATGCCGGTGCAATGACTGACAGCGCCAAGGTACAGTGCATCGCGATCGCATTAAGTTGCTTTAAAATCATTCTGACGTCTCCTTTTTAAAAATTTCATTTTTTTAACGAATTATTTCATGGACATTTTTATAAATTACATGGCGAACCCTTTTCGTTTGAAAATAAAAAAAGGCACCAAAAGAGGTGCCTCAAATATGATTATAAAAGTGATAATAAAAGATTGACAATTATCTGCTAGACGATAGATAGATAGATAGATAGATAGATAGATAGATAGATAGATCTGTTCTGTTGCTGATCATTTTTCTACAACTTTCTTTTTTAAAAAAACTTCTTTCGCTAGTTCGACCATATAAAAATTATTTAATCGAATGCAAGAAATTTTTAAATGACGCTATATCATCCATGCGGGCAAAAAGAGAATGCGATTTTGTTGATCAAAAGAAAGTGGCCCCATATAGATGAACACTCCTATGAAGGCTGCAGGTTCATCTTTCATAAAGTTTTTTAGATTGTTTAATTTCTTACTTTCAATTTGATTAGAGTATGTAATCTCAAAGGGAATTACCTTTGCACCAATTTCAACCACGCAATCAACTTCTGCACCAGCTGCCGTACGCCAAAAGTAAATTTGATGTCTTTCTGATTGCGTATCAAGCCACGTTTGAATCTCATTCAAAAACCAATTTTCAAATCGATGGCCTACGATTCCGGTAGTTCGTAGTATGGGAAAATCATAAATGCCAGTCAAATAACTAACCAGTCCGTTATTAATCAAATATCCTTTGGGAGATTTAACCAGGCGCTTTACGGTACTGGCAATATACGGATACAGCTCAATGTATTGTAATGTTGCAAGCAGATAATTGCGATACTTGATGAGCGTAGCCCGAGAGCAATGTAAGGCTTCGATAATTTTTTGATCATCCCGAATAGAACCGGTTAATTCCGCTGAAATTTTCATGAGATTTTGATACAAATTTAGATCACCGATGGCATCTATAGAGCGAATATCCTTTTCTAAGTAAGTCTGCAAATAATCGCCTAGATACTTTAAACGAAATTTTTCAGCAGGCTCTTTAATAACTTCTGGCAATCCACCCCACAGAAGATGCTCTTCAAGAGATTCTTGTAATATGGTTTGAAAGGGCCGCATGTCCAAAAGCATCGCATTAAGTGCATCGATATTGCCTACGTTTGCATTGAAAATTACATCAAAAACGTTATCCGATGGTAATGAGATAGTATCATAGTGGAGCTCGGTTGCTTCTTTCAGATTAAATTCACGAAGATTTAAAAGTTCTACTCTGCCAGCTAGCGATTCTGCGGTGAGTTTATGTAAATTGAGATGTGCAGATCCGGTTAACAAAAATTTAATATGATCATCATCCTTATGCGCATCATATATTACTTTGATTTGATCAAAGAGCTCAGGACATTTTTGTGCCTCATCAATAAATACCCATATTTTTTGTTTTCCCCCAATCTTTTGTAACGCTGCTTGTTCAATCATCGGCTCAAGCTCTTGGGCAATTATTCTGTCTCTTTGCGCCAGCAGATCCATATTAAACCGAACCCACTTTTTTTCAGGATTACGTTGCATGTAATATTCAATCAGCGTGGTCTTACCCACGCGACGGGGGCCCAGAAGTGCGCTAATAAAAGGACGTTCAAATGACTCAAAAAGGTACTTTTCATTTGTTCTTAAAGCGTATTTCAGCCTCAGTCCCTATTAATTTTGCGTTGCAAAAG
>CAYMRF010000078.1:0-4658 GCA_964392765.1 uncultured Pseudomonadota bacterium | reverse complement strand
TGCATCGGTACCAATAAATAAACTTATTAAAGATCTTTTTAAAGAAGCTCGCCGTACGCGCAACATAGATGCAATACTTCGCCTGGGCTGTTTGATGGATCCTAATTTATCAAAGAATACTGATGAAAGAGCATTAAAAAGCCCAGAATAATGCATTCTAGACTTTAATCCTTAGCAATTACTTATTTTTGGTTTTTTGTATGGTAAATTCAGGAATCTGGCTTTCAATTTATGCGCGTCTTGTTTCCATTTGGTGAATTGCAAAGCTTAAGGCTTGAATTTTTTGAAGACTTTGATTTGCTAAGTTTATATCAGTAATTTGCCTAAATTTTTTGCTTTCTTGATCTAATAAATCTTTATTAAATCGAATATCTCGGGCTAGAGTAACATATTCTTGAATTGCGTCGTTTGCTGCGTTTAATTAACGCCTTGCTCAATTTTTGTGATTTTTTCTTGTATCTCTCGAATTACGCTGCTTAATGTTATCATTCTCTGAAGACTTTGATTGGCTTCATTGGGATCTCTTAATGCTCTGAACCTTTTGGTCTCTGCCTCCAATTCTTGTTTGCTATTGCGAAGGCTTTGGTCAAGCGCAAAAATATTGGTAACGATTGCATCATCCGCTTTAAGTGAAGCTGCGCCAAATGCGCTTATTAAAAAAAGCGCTAAAATTATTTTCTTCATAGTATCCCCTAAAATTAATGTAATTAAAATATTTACTTTTAGACTATCAATTGCAAGGCTCAAATTGCAACATTAATAGATTTTTTGCCCAAAGAACAACATTTGTCGCTATTTTAAACTATTGCAATTTGAAACAATTTTGGGATACCCTGATAGTGAATAGATGAATTCCTGTTAAAAAAGGGCAATTTGTGAAGCGAATACTGCAAATAATGGCATTTTTTGGCCTATTTATAGGCTTTTTTGCTATTGGCGCTGAGCGGCCGCCAGCTGGACCTGTTCAGGCAAAGAAAAGGCCTTGGCAAGAAGTATCATCGCAATCTATAACTCAAGAACCAACAACAGAATTATCTGAATGGCAGAAGCGAATGTTGGAATCTCCTATCTGCCGGCTTCCGGAAGAGCTGCACGTAATGATCTTTGAGAAAATTATTCCCGCATCCACTTCTATAGAAGATGCAGTAGAAAGAATTAAGAATTTTATGTTTACTCATAAGCAATATGCAAATTATTTAGATGATGAAGATTATACCTTAATGCTGATAAATGCATTAGCACAATGGACTAACGGCGATAAATATAAGGCAGCGTTGTATTTAGGGACCAAACATGCGCAAAAATTAATACGAGAAGATATGCAAAATGAAGTGTATGATGCACAGGGAAATATTTTGCCTCATAAAAAAGGCATACGAAGGTTAAATGCTCTTTTTAATGAAGCAGCGGTTAATGGTAATCTCACTCTCATAAAAGCTATTCTGGCATTGGGTTTTGATGTTAATACCAGATTTGAAAATGATATTACGCCGTTGATGTTTGCCAGTTCAAGAGGCCATCTTGATCTGGTGGAATATTTATTAGATCGTGGAGCACAAATCGATTTGCAAACCGTCAGAGGCTCCACCGCATTATTACTCGCCATTAATTCTAAGCATGCCGATGTTGCTGCATATTTAATAAGTGCTGGTGCTAATATCAATCTTCCTGATCATGAGGGAAGAAATCCTCTGTTTGCTGCTGCCCAGGTATGCGATGTTGATACTTTTAATAGATTAATTAAAGCGGGTGTCAACCCGTATCTGGTAATTTTACAACCAGGAAGTCTTACTAGATTTACCCTACTTCTGATGGCCGCGAATGCAGGATGTACAGAAATTGTCGAGAAATTATTGAAAGAATATCAGTTCAATGTTAATGCGCAAGATCAGAGGCATTATACCGCGCTGCATTTTGCGGCGGCTAAAAAGAATCTCGCTCTTGTTAAGCTGCTTTTGCAAGCCGGAGCCCGCATTAATGCAGAGTCTGTTGGGAAAATTACTCCGTTAATTTCGGCCATCAGGTCAGGAGATGATGGAGCGTTAACATTGGAATTAGTTGAATTTCTATTAAATTCGGGCGCAAATATGTATGCAACTGATGGAGATGGGGATGATATATTATCTAAAGTTGCTGCCAAAGGTCAGACTAACATAGTTCGTTTGTTGCTAGATAAAGGATTTAATCCTGACGGTTTAAATCCGCAAAAGACGTCCCCTTTAACGAATGCTGCAGGCCAGGGATATTTAGAAATAGCTAAATTACTTCTTGACAGAAAAGCAAACGTAGATCATCAATCGGAGCAAGGAATAAGTCCACTGTCTAATGCAATAAGTAATCTGCAAGACATGAAAAATAGGCATGCAATGTTAGATTTACTTATTGCCTATAGGGCTAACCCGAATATTGCTGTGAATGATGCTCGAATTGGGCAAAATATAACTCCATTAATGTTTGCGATAGTTATGCTTGATCCTGAATCTCTTAAAAAATTAATAGCTGCGGGTGCAAACATTAATTCAGTTACTCGTTTCTTTATTGATGGAAATCCAAATACAAGAGTCGACCTCACGCCGCTGATGTATGCAATTGAAAAGGCGAATATTCCTATGATAACAACACTGCTTGATGCGGGCGCCAATACGGCAATAAAAGATAATAGGGGGAGAACCGCCTATCGTTTAGCGCAACAATTAGCGGTAACATCCCAATCTGCGCCAGAAGAAGAGAATGAGTATGCCAGACAAATGAAAGAAGTTGTTACCTTACTTGAACAACGGGGTATTTATGAATAAACGGATGATATTTTACTTATTTTTAACGTTATTCGTTTCATCACTTCAGGCATTTGAGCCGCCTCCATCTGCAGAGCAAACAGTTCAAGAGAAAATTGGACAACTACAAGAGCGTTTTATTAATAATCAAAAAATGATAGAAAAAAAATCAGCGATTATCGCAGAACGTTTGATTGCAGATTATCAAATGGGTGAATATCCAAATATGCCAGCATTTGCAGCAACAGTCCGCTCATTAGGTAATCAACTTACGCCTCAGACGCTAATAAATATTTTCAACTCGCTTCCTTATACGGCAAATGCAATAAGTTTGGCTTATCTATTAAAAGATTTGCCAGTTATGCGAGATCCGCAAATTAATGAGTGGTTGCAAGTAAATCATAAAAAATTAAAAAGTAATGAAGAGCTTATTGCCGTTGTTTCAGGATCAAAAAATGATGAAGAGATTGATCTTGAAAGATTACAAGAGTTGCTAAAAGATAGAAACATAAATCTAAATATTCTCCGCTCGGGATTTAATATCGAATGCAAAAACCTCTTAGGTGAAGTGAATGAGGTGCCCATTATCAATCAGGTGACAGCGCTCATGCTTGCGGCTTGGAAAATTGAGCCCAAAGCGGTGCGTCTTTTGTTGAAAGCGGGAGCAGATGTAACTATTCAAGACAAAGATGGCAACACTGCGTTAGATTATGCTGTCAGAGATATCATCAATGATTATGATGACCCCGATGATCCAATAGTTCCTGAATTTAAAGAAGTAGTGAGCATGCTTCTTACTGCCGGAGCGGGTCTTCCTGAAGAAAGGCAAGCGCATGCATTAATGCGTGTGGTGTCTATCGCAAAGCTTAAAGCGCTTTTAGACTTGGATTTTGATCCGAATGCTACTCTGAAAACGGGATATACTCCTCTTATGCATGTCGCTGCCTATAATCAAAAAGAAAAAGCTAAGATTTTAATAGATGCTCACGCGTATGTAAATGCCGCTGATAGCGCTGGTAATACGGCTTTAATAGAAGCCGCTAATAATATCGACGATGATGATCTAGAGATAACCCATTATCTGCTGGTTGCAGGCGCTGACCTTACTAAGAAAAATATTTTGAATGAAGATGCCCGTTATTTTGCTAAAAGAAATGGTTACCATAAGATACAATGCTATTTAGAGGAAGCTCTTGCTCGGCGTGGTATTAAAAGAAAGATTTCTTCCCATCAAAAACTATCTTTCAACAAAATTTAATTTTTAATATACTAAATTTACTTTTCTTGCGCCCCCTTCGACTCGCAAATGCTCGCTCAGGATAAACTCCGCTCAGCTACTTGCATTCTAGAGTTGAGAAGATATTGGTGCTATTAAAATTTTTGGTAAGTAAATTTACTTTTCTTGCGCCCGTAGCTCAGCTGGATAGAGCGACAGATTCCTAATCTGTAGGCCACAGGTTCAAATCCTGTCGGGCGCACCATTTTTTCTTTTGCAGCACACCTATCACCAATCTCTACTCTATACTTAATAATAATATAATTCAGTTTCAATAGCTCTAATTCTTTTTTTTAATGCACGCTGCTTAAGTACTAATGAAATAGTGCTTAATGGGCCTAAAAAAGCAGTTCCTGGGGAAAGCTATATATATTCATGCGCAATGCTTTGCAATTCAGCTGAAATTGTTTCCAAGTATTCTCTACGAGATTGCAAAGAACATACGTTTATCTGGGCACCAATTTCACGTTGCAAATCGTCTATAAGCGCAAGCACTTTAAGGTCTTCTTGATCAACTTCATGCAGCGAAGGGATCTCTCGCTGTGGTTTATCTGCCACAACACTACCTACGTGGGCCAGGCAAAAAAATACAAAAATGAAAGCTCTAG
>CAYMRF010000077.1:0-4705 GCA_964392765.1 uncultured Pseudomonadota bacterium | reverse complement strand
GTAGAAATTACTATTTTGGCGCAAGGTGCCGCAGCTCAAGCAATCAGCGATGGAATGACTGAATCTGAAGTGCAAGCAAGCCTTGAATATATGTTCACTGGCTCTGCAGCGCGTCCGGCTTTCCCGAGTATTGTAGCCACGGGTAAGAATGCAACTATTCTGCATTATCACACCAATCGCGATCAACTCAAAGCGGGGCAACTGGTAGTGGTAGATATTGGTGCTGATATGGATTACTATTGCGCTGATTTAACCAGAACGTATCCGGTGAGTGGTGCATTCACCAAACGTCAAAAAGAGCTTTATAATATCGTATTAGAATGCCAAGAATTAGTTGCTTCAAAAGCAAAGCCAGGCATGTGGCTTTCTAACAAAGAAAAACCAGAGCAATCTTTGCATCATATTGCCAAGAAATTCTTGGATGAAAAAGGTTATGGCAGATACTTTATTCATGGCATTGGCCACTTTTTAGGAATCGATGTGCATGATGTTGGCGCAGTTAATGAACCATTGCGTGATGGCGATGTGTTTACGATTGAGCCGGGTATTTATATTCCGGAAGAGAATATTGGCATTAGAATTGAAGATAATTTTTGGGTAGTTAAAGATGGCGTGATTTGCTTAAGCGAATCATTGCCTAAAAAGCCTGAAGATATTGAAGCAATGATGCTTGCCGATACTGAATCTGATGAAGAAGAGATCGATGAAGACGAATTTAACGTTGAGGAAGAAGAGAACGAGCTGGATCTTGCTCAGGGTTGAGTGTTTTTTTTAAATTTACATCCTTTTTTTTCATGACGGGAACGGCTTGAGGTAGTAGGAAGAAATTTATTACAGCCCAAGTTTCTACATTCATAGTTCCGCTCATCGCTATGGCTGATCATATGAGTTTTAAGATCTTTACCACGCGTAGAGGCATAGGGGCATAGGTTGCATGCAAATGGTTTTTCATTCGCGTGGACGGTTGAAACGTGAGTTTTAAGGCTAAATTTATAATGAAACGCTTGGCCGCAGACGGTGCATATAAATGATTTCTGGTTGGTGTGGCTTATCCTATGATTGGCAAGTGAGCTCGGATAAGGAAATTCTTTGCTGCATACATCGCACGAATAAACTTTTTTATGATTGCTTTGTTTGCTCAGAGCATACGTGAGTACCATTTCAGCGGGGCGCTTTTTGCTTGGAATAGAGGGTGGTAATATTCCTTGCAGGGTTGCTGCAGAAATAAGCGGCCCTTGATTAGGTTCCATACCTGATACCAAAGAGCTCATGCAAAAAAAAGATAATGATAATTTTATTAAAAATTGTTTCATTATTTTCTCCATTTTTTTTATTTTTTTCCAAAAAAAGTACTCGTAAAGAATGCTGCAATCCCCAATCCAATCATGCCAGCTCCTATCGAATATTTTTTTGTACTGTTTGGCTGGCCGTCTTGTAAAGCAGTATGCGTTATTAATCCCAGTCCGCACAGAGAAGCGGCGCAACCCAAAGTGCAAAAGCCGATTTCAGGAAGAAGTCCCCAATGAATGTAAACGCCTTTGGTCACTAAATTATTAGCTGCTGCTGAAATTCCATTGAGTGACTCAATTACTTCATCGCGGCTCACATAGGTCAAAGCCTCATGCCCTTTATGAATAAAAGAGAAGGGGCCTACCGGTCGAACGACACTAGTTTGAGCAGGTAATTCAGCCATAAGCTCAGGTTCTATTGCTGCTGTATTTCTAAAGAAACTCATAGATGATGCTTGAGTGCTTATACTTGCTAGAAGCACGAACGTTAATTTTTTAAAAAACTTGCGATTCATATGATCTCCATTCACAAAATCTTATAAAAACATTTCTATTATTAAATATATAGAAAATGCCAAAATTTGCAATGCAAGGGGGTATTTTTCTCCCTGTAAATTTGCAGGAGAAAATAGTGCCCAAAGGCTTTTTGATTGATTACAGGAAGAAAAGTGGCTTTTAGGAGACTGCAGCTACGATCTTATCGCTTTTGAGAATGATACCTACTCCTGAGGCTACCAAAAGCGCACTAATCAGATAGCGATTAGTGAGAATTCGTTTATAAAGAGGGCGTGTATCCTTAGCGCCATCTGCTTTAGCGCTCATGAGGGTTTTGAAGCATAAAATTATGCCTGATAATGAAAGTGCGCCGCCAATACCGGCAACTAAATAAGTTTTCATCAAACTCACGCCGGTTTTATTAAGTTCTTGAATGGTATTAGGATCAGCAAACATTTTTACGCCGTCGGTGCTCAGACCTTTTAAATCATGATTAACGGTGAGTCCTTTTTCACTAATAGTTTGGAATGCTTGCGTACCACGTTCAGCATTTTCAACCGTTGAAGGAAGCCAGCTTTCAAACCATCCGCGTGTGCGCGCTGAAGCTTGATTGACTGCTTGCTCAATCGGTTCCATTGTTGGTTGTTGCATAGCGGTAAGAGATGCACACTGCGCTAATAAAGTAAAAGCTAAAATCTTTGATTTGAATTTCATCATAAAACCTCTGATCTTTGATCAAATTTCTTTTAAGTATTCTAGCATTAAGGTATAAAAATGGCAATTGAGCCTACTTTGACTGATGCCACAAGCGATGAACAATCATGATGGTAATCAAACAAACGAATGTTACAATCCCCAGGCAAATGATGCTAGTTGCAAGGGAATGGTTGAATGCTTTAATAGCATAATTTGGTGTCAATTTGCAATAATTTAGTTAAAAAGATAGTTCTGTTAATTAAAGGATAGTTGCATCTATTGCTCTAGTAATCAATAAATTGATAAATTGTAATTGTAGTAGAATATTGTTTAATAACTATTTATGAGGAGAAAAACATGAAGAAATTAGTAATGGCTTTAGTTATGATGAGTGCTTTAGGCATGGCTTCGATTCAAGCTAATTTGTATGAATTATCTATGAAAAAAGAGCAATTAACCAGAAGCTTAAATGCGCACAAAGAGCTTTTATCGCAAGAGAAAAGAGCTAATAGCTCGAGCAAAAACATAGCCAATTTACAATCTGTTATAAAAGAACTTGAAAATGAAATTGCTAAACTAGACAAACAATTTAATCAAGAGCTAACTAGCGGCGAGCTTTCTGCGTTTTAAGGTTTAAACCAACAATCTTTAGGATTACCTCTCGAATTTTCCTTGAGACCTGCCATAGGTAGAGTTTAAGCGATTTAAATTATTTTAGGAGATGAACTATGAAGAAATTAGTTATGGTTTTAGTTATGCTAGGGGCTTTTAGCGTGATTTCACTGAAAGCTGATATGCGTGAATTAGCCACAAAAAAGCAAGAGCTTGAAGTAAATCTGTATGCTCATAAAAATCTTTTAGCGCAAGAAAAACGAACCAATCCTTCTAGCAGAAATATAGCCAGTTTACAGTCTGTGATAAAAGAAATAGAGGCTGAAATTGTTAAAGTAGATAAACAAATCAATCAAGAGCTTGCAAATATAGAGTTTTAAAGTTTGTTGGCAAGCTTTTTGACTTTAAAATAATTGTTATTTTCTCCTGTGCCACAGCTTATTAGCGATCATAATGCTTGCCAGGCAAAGTACTATTCCAACCCCTAAGCAAATCAACAGGTTTGGCGTACCCAAATAGTGCAAAGAAATGCCTACTAAAAGATATGATATTCCGGCAGAAATAATCACCGGTAATGCATACCAGAATTGCGTAATCGCATGATCAATCGGATAGCAACCAGCACTATTGGCAGACATTATCATGGTCTCTGCAATCGGCGAAATATGGTTGCCGCACACTGCGCCAGAGAATATTGCTCCCAGCACGGGGAAAAGAATCTCTTTATTTGCATTGGCAATCATATCTGGCAGTTGAATTTCCAGTAATGTGCTGAGCAATTGTGCATCAAGCAGCGATACCACTAATTGCACGCCGATCGGCACCAGTAATGCAATGGTGCCCCATGCTGATCCAGTGATTAAAGCGGTGATAATAGCAATGATATAAAAAAGCACTGGCAATAAGCTTACTGAGATGGTTCCCAATAAAAGTTGTGCCAAATAGGTTCCTGTTTGCAGATCAGATTTGAGCATTATGCCTAATGTAGAAGCTAAAAATACCATAATCACTGATGATTGCATCATAGAAACGCCATTTGCGGCAATCGGCTTGAGTGCTGCAAGGGTGCACCGTTTACGCATAAAACTTATGGCAAGGGCAACTATGAGTGTTACCACGCTTGCGATAAAAAGTGCTAATGCGGTTTGATTATTTTTTTGCAACGCTTGCAAGAATGAATGGGAGCCGCCAAATACGTAATAGCCGCCAGCCCAAAGAATGCCACCAATAAAGGTGATAATAAGCACGAGAATGGGAATAATTAAATCCCACATGGAGCCGCCGTGAGCATCCAGCGTGATACTGGTGGTTGCCAGAGGGGTTTTGCCACCAAAAAGATT
Source organism: uncultured Pseudomonadota bacterium (assembly GCA_964392765.1). Taxonomy (GTDB): domain Bacteria; phylum Babelota; class Babeliae; order Babelales; family Vermiphilaceae; genus BTUB01. The sequence goes on along the minus strand of CAYMRF010000077.1, from coordinate 273 downwards.
GCCCGTTTCATGGGCAATTCTCTCTTGTTCTCCCATAGGGCCATACGAGATATTTCTTCTCACTATAAACCAGACGCTGATAAGCAAAATTATTGAGTAAAAAATATAGGGTATAGATCTTAAATATACATAGAACGGATCGGCAAAAATTCGGGTGCTAGCCATCGGATCGGGCGATATCCCTGCATTTTCCAGCTGGCTGGTAATAATAGCGATCCAGCTTGAAATTGGGGCCAAAATCACTATAGGGCCTGATAAGGAGTGAATCAGGTA
>CAYMRF010000076.1:0-4781 GCA_964392765.1 uncultured Pseudomonadota bacterium | reverse complement strand
AATTACGGTGAGTTTTGCATTAATAACTCTACTTGCTAAGATGGCTGACAATGTTTTACCCGCACCTGTACCTGACCAATTTCCTATTCTTTTGCGGCTTTTAATAAGATATGCAGTATGCTTTTGCATCAAGTTTGGGATAAGATTACTTCTATATCCAACTGGAATTTCAAGTTGTTTAGCATTTAAATAGTCTTGTTTAAATAATTTAATGACTTCTTGGGCGTATAAACCATCTTTATTATATTGAGAAAGTTGTAAAACAGACGCTTCTTCATCAATATAGGCATGCTTCCAGATCTTTGTTACAGCACTTTTAATAAAAAAATCTACAGCCTCTTTATCTAAATTAGCAAAATTTATACTATCAATAGTTGATAAAATATCTTTAGTTTCAACTATTTGAAGCTTATCTTGCGTATTGATTTCCTGTTCCGATATTTCATTCGCCGAATCAAGTAAATTTTCATTAGTTTCTAACGTCATTTTTGAATTGGTTGTAAATTCATCAACTAATGACTTTTCTTTTTTAACAAACTCTTCTAATTCCTCTTTTGGAAATTTTCCTGTTTTAAGTGCTTGTATAAATGAATTTCCTTTTGCATGACCAGCAATGCTCAATAACCCGCTTTGTTGAAACAATGTATATAATTCTGCTTCGGTCATTACATCTATATATGGCAATAATGAAGAAACAAAAAGGCGGATTTTTTCAATCGACCACCCAGAGTTACATAATGGACATCCATTCCCATTTTCTTTTGATCTATTATAAATTGAAGCTTTCCAGTGATGATCAATTTGCTTCTTACATTGCCACCAAATTTTTTTATTGCTTCCAGCAGATATATCTTTGGGTAATAATTTACCATTTTTAGTTGGATGCCATTCTTTTGCTAGCATTGGATGAGTATATAACAAGCTCCCTTCTTCAAGCACTTTAGATCCAGTGCAATAAGGACACCCTGTTCCATTAACCCGATGACATATTGCTGTTTGCCAATTATGTTTATTATTTTTTGAACAAATCCACCAAATTTTTTCATTAGAAAAGGGCGCAAAATCATTAGGAGTCAATTTATTTTTTTCATAGTCCCATTCTAAGGCTAAATTCGGATATAGATCGCCAAATGACTTTCCATTTGCTACTTTACCCCCCCTATTCGTACAGTATGGGCATCCATTACCTTTATTTCGATTATCCACTGTTGATTTCCATTCATGAGAAGAATCCCTTGAACAAAGCCAGAAAATTTCTAATCTAGATGATGCATGAATTTTAGATGGATTCAATATTCCATTTTTTGTTGGATGAAATTCTTTACTTAAATCTGGACGTTTGTAGGCAAGAGATCGCTCCTCTGATAATTTTTTACCAAAACAAAATGGGCATTTACTATTTGAGAGAGCGCGATGGCTAATTTTAGCTTTATATTCATGACCTTTTACACATAGCCACCATACAATTTTATTTGAACCAGGAGTAACATCAGAAGCAAATATATTTTTATTTTTTTCTGCATGCCATTCATTTGCAACGTGAGGAAATTTTGCACTCAGGCTTGAATCTTTAGATGTTTTTTTTCCACAACAATAAGGGCATGCTGTTTTTATACGGTTGGAAATAGTAGTTTCCCATATGTGATCTTCCCCTCTAGGGCAATTCCAAAATGCCTTTTTATTACTGCATTTAGTTACATCATAGGGTGTGAGTTTATTTCTTTCTTTATCCCAACTCTTTGCAATCTCCGGCTCGAGAATAGCCAGGCAATTCGACTTTGAAACTTGAGACCCTTGACAAAAAGGGCATCCTTTACTTTTCGTATTCAGTTCAAAACTCTTTGATATATGTGCTACTGACGCTTCCCATTCATGCTCATCATGTTTTGGGCATTTCCACCATACTTTTGTGTGAGTTTTTAACATTACGCTTGCAGGAGTAAGCTCACCATTTTTAGTCGGATGCCAATAAATTTGAGAAAGTTCAGGATGTGCCTGAAAGAGAGTTATCTTTTCTTTCATTAAAGATTGCCTGTTCTTAAGATCTTATTTCTTTTAAAGTTATTCATGCATAATGGACAGTCAGTTTTATTTTTGCTTGTTCTGTTATTAATGGTAGACATCCATTCATGATTGATATCTTTTGAACATTGCCACCAAATTTTTTTTGCACTCCCTGGCAAAACATGAGCTGCAGTTAAAATTCCATTCTTAATTGGATGCCATTCAGCAGCAATTTGAGGAAATTTTACAGCCAGATTTGTATAGGTTGATGCTTTTTTTCCCTCGCAGTAAGGGCAGCTGCTTAATTTCTGTGATCTGTTTGCACAACTACTTTGCCACTCATGCTCATTATTTTTTGAACAAATCCACCATACTTTTTTATTGCTTCCGGCAGTAATGTCTGTTGGCTTAAGAATATTTTTTTTATAATTCCATTCTTTAGAAATATCTGGATGAGTCGATTTCAAGCAATTAACAACGTCAGATTTACGTCCTGCACAAAAAGGACAACCGCTATTTTTAAATACCCGGTCTTTATAAGCAGCTTGCCACTCATGATTAAGATTATTAGAACATCTCCACCAAATTTTTTTGTGGCTTGCTGGAGAAATATCTTTAGGGGTTACAGGGTTATTTTTTTCGTATTTCCATTCATTTAATAACTGATGGAATTTTTTCCATTCTGAATATTTTTTTAAAGACATGGGACGCCTTCATATATTGTTAAAATTATGCTTTAAATGGCTATAAAAATGAATATATATTATATCCCCATTATGTCAATAAAAATGGAAGCAAAGATGTTAGAAGCGGCAGATGTTATTATTATTCCATAGAAATATTTTGCTTTCTCATTACACTGCTAGTGGTTCTGAACTTCTAAACCCTCTAGCAAGTAGACGTATTCATGAAAGCAATTCTCATCGCACGAGTAAGCACAGAAGAACAACGAGAAGCGGGCAATTCATTACCTGCACAAGTTACACGACTAGAAAGATATTGCCAAAGTAAGGGCTTTGAAATTCAACAAATATGCAGCTTTGATGAAAGCGCCTATACTAATGATCGCTCTGAATTTGATCGCATTATCGATATCATTTTAGCCCAAACAGAAAAGACCGCAGTTTGTTGTGATAAAGTTGATCGGCTTTCGCGCAATGTTTTTGATAAGCGCATTTCCATTCTTTATGAAAAAGCATTGAGCGATGGAATAGAATTGCATTTTGTTTCTGATGGACAGATTATCACCAGCCGCATTTCAGCGGTAGAAAAATTCCAATTTAGTATCAGCCTTGGCTTAGCCAAATATTATTCAGATGCTATTAGCGATAATGTGAAGCGCGCGCTTGAACAAAAACTCCGCAAAGGAGAATGGCCGGCAATGGCTCCGTATGGCTATAAGAATATTACTAGAGAAGATGGTAACACTGATATCATTGTAGATGAATATGAAGCGCATATTGTCAGAACTTTATACGAGCTCTATGCAACTGGCGCCTATTCCATGGATCTGCTTCGTGCAAAAGTAAAAAAAGAGTACGGATTAGATTGGGCAAAAGGCTATTTATGGAAAATGCTCAAAAATCATTTCTTTTATGGGATCATGGTTGTAAAAGGCAAATCATATCCCCATCGTTATCCGACTATCATTACTCAAACCCTTTTTGAAAAGGCACAGCAAGTGAAAGCAAGTTACAATAAAAAGCCCTTTAAATTCGCCGGCAAGCCTTATATCTATCGCGGCCTTATTCGATGCGCCCATTGCGGATTGGCCATAACGCCTGAAAAGCATAAGGGGAATATCTACTACCATTGTACCCAATATAATGGCAAGCATGGGGCAAAATGGCTGCGAGAAGAAGAGATCACGCGCCAATTAGGAGCAGTGTTTAAGAATCTACAAATGCCTCAAGAAATCATTGATGAGATTACTGAATCACTTAATTCCGTGCATGAAGAAAAAGCGGCATTCCATACTCAGAACTATAATCGGCTTATTAAAGAACAACAAACTACCAGCAAAATGCTCGATAATTTATACCTTGATAAATTGAAAGGGAGAATTACTGAGAGCGAATATGACAAATTTTACACTTCACTGCGTGATCAAGTGACCGATATTAGTATCAAACTTGAGCAATTACAAGAGGCTGAAGATAACTACTATATCACTTCAAAACATGTATTGGATCTGGTTAATCGCGCTTATGAATTATTTATCGGTTCTGAAGTTGAGGAAAAACGGCAATTAATTAAGCTGATACTTCAGAACTTAAGACTGGAAGATGAGAAACTGCTCTGGGAGGCTTCTAAGCCATTTGATTTGATCCTTGAAAGTTCGGATCGTCAACAATGGCGGGGCTGATGGGCCTCGATCCCACGACCTTCCGCGTGACAGGCGGACGCTCTAACCAACTGAGCTACAGCCCCTAATTTTTAGGGATACCTGCATGGAGCAGGTGATAAATTTCAAGTTACTAAGGTATATCTAGTATACCCGCTTAGTTTATGGAAAAATAGTTCTTTTAAAAAAATGGCCCGTCAGTCATTTGCATCACAAATGACTGGCTCCCCGGGCAGGATTCGAACCTGCGACCCAACGATTAACAGTCGTTTGCTCTACCACTGAGCTACCGAGGAATCCAATTTTTATTACTTTTTATATCAAATTTATTAGAATTACGCCCGCCCATTCTTCGCTTATCCGGGCTACCGCTCGGCAAGCTACGAAGGGCAACCTTCGCTTTTTCTAGCAGGATTTCTTTTAAGTCTATCCT
>CAYMRF010000075.1:0-4825 GCA_964392765.1 uncultured Pseudomonadota bacterium | reverse complement strand
GCAGCAGGGGTTATTATAATACACGGTGGTTGGGGGTACATATATCATGGAATGCAGCACAGAAATGCGAAACGAAGAATAGAACGTGCAAAATTATACAACGATCAGATAAATGAACATTATAATGCGCTGGAAAAAAGAATGCAGGACCGTATTGATAAAATCGAAGCAGGCACTGCAGCTCGAATTGAAAAGCTTCTTGAATCTAAAAAAACGCAGTAAAATTACCTGCAACTTTCGCAATCAAAGCTGCGATAAATTTGGCATGAATTGCATTGGCAAGTTCGTGGCATACGTTTATATTGATCAATTGCATCTTGACCTACTAAGGCGCCATCGCTTCCGGAATTAATGAAATTAAAACTGTCGTAACTCATTCCGCAATGAGGGCATTCTTGCGAGGATTGAATGTGAGATCGCAAATTATTAGAGTATTCAATAAACAGATTTATAATTTCAATTTTTACCTGATCAGGCAAATTAATAAACCAATTTTGCACATGAGCCCGGGTGATCTGGTCATCCAAATCTAAGCCATGATTTTTAAAGACTTGCGTTACAATATTAATAAAACTGATGCCGATTTGCGCAATTGCCGGACCAGCAATAGCAGGATTATGCGGATCGGTGCTGAGCATTCCTATGCAGCCGAGCATGTTGGCAACATTAGCTAAAACCACTTGGCCGTCAACATCATCGTCTTCTTCTTCAACCTCAACAACAACGGGCGCTGGTTTAGGTTTGGGCTTTTTAAGGTGAATTCTAATTGGTTGCGCAGATGCGCCGATTGTAATGAGTGAAAGTAATAATAATTGCTTCATTTTTCTTCCTAATTTTAACTCACTAAAAACTTAGCAGAAGAAATTTGAAGACGTCAATTTTTATGGTTCGATAACGCTCACTTTGTGAGCTACTCACCACGAACGGGGGAAAAAATTTCAGTTATTCTGTGTTTTCCAAATCATCCTGCCCGCCCGCCGTAACTTTATGCGAAGGCTGGGAGGAGCAGTGCTTTTGCGCTGCGTCTCGAAGGACGGCGGCAGGCACATCGCTGGCTGGCGGATTTTATCCTGACCTCTCGAGCGGGGGGATGGGGATTATTCTTCGACTCCAGATTCATCAGCAGGCTTAGTTTTTTCTTCAAAAACCAAAACTTGCAAAACGCGTTTATTGCTCGCTTTTTGAACTTGGAAATAGAAATTCTTATACAAGAATCGCTCACCTTTTTTAGGCAGATGCTGCAGCTGCTCGGTGATAAAGCCGCCTAAGGTTACAGAGCCTTCCGTTTCAAAAGTAATATGCAGAAGATCAGTAACATCTTCAAGAGGAGTGCTCGCATCCACAAGCCAACCGCCTTGCTTGAGTTCAATAATATGCTCTTTACTTGCTTCTAGTTCATCGCGCAGATCGCCCACGATTTGCTCAAGCACGTCTTCAAGGGTGATGAGTCCCGTGATGCTGCCATGCTCATTAATTACCACGGCAATATGCATATGTTTATTTTTAAACTCGCGCAACATTTGGCTTACTTTAATTGATTCAGGAATAAAGAGGATGGGGCGCATAATCTCTTGCAAAGATTTTTCTTCATTTTTGCTTAAAAGCATAAAAATATCTTTTAAATGCACCATGCCCAAAATATTGTCTGTCTTTTCTTCGTACACCGGTAAACGGGTAAACGGGTGATCAGCAAATATTTTAAGAGTATCTTTAATGGTATCAGTAGAAGTTACCATCACGATATCGGTAGAAGGGACCATGATCTCTTTAACCGGCGTATGGCCTAATTCAAAGATATTTTGCAACATCTCATTCTTTTCTTCTTCAATAAGACCTTTGCCATAAATATAGTCGATCAAAAACTGAATTTCGCGTTCGGAAGAGACCCATTCGCTTGCCGATTCCATCTCCTTAGGGCCGCCTAGTTTGGCAACAATAAAGCTGGTAAATCGATTGAGGAAAGTAACAATAGGATAAAACAGATAAAAGATAACATTAACCAACCATAACGTTGATTTAAACAAGCGCTCACTACGGCCTTTTGCAAGATTTTTAGGAATAATTTCCCCAAAAATCAATATTGCAATGGTAGCAAGAGCGATTCCCATCGAGAAGCCAAGGCCCCCTGAGAGATTGAAGCGCTTGAAAATCGTTTCCATTATCTGGGTTGCAAGTGCTGCGGTGGTTACATCTGCAAGAGAGTTACAAATCAAAATAGTGATTAAAACCTGATGCGGGTTCTTCTCTAGGGATTCAAACAAAGTCCCATAGCGACCATAGCTTTTAGCAAGCTCTTTGAGCTTAAATAAGCGCAAAGCGGTAACGCTCGTTTCTAAAAAAGAAAAAAGCGCACGCAAGCTCAAAGCTATAAAGAAAAATATTACCGGTAACGTGAGTGGAGCACTTGCACAATCCATTATTCCATATCCATATCTGATGAATCGTCATCAACATCGGGCGCATTATCATTATCTTCAAAAAATTCTTGATCAAATTCTTTCTCAAAGAATGTTTTGAGTTTCTTGCTGCGAGAAGGATGGCGAAGTTTTCGTAATGCTTTTACTTCGATTTGGCGAATTCGCTCACGAGTCACTGAGAAGTCTTTACCAACTTCTTCTAGCGTATGCTCAGAAGCCACATCGATACCAAAGCGCATCTTTAATACTTTTTCTTCACGGGGAGTGAGTGATTTAAGCACTTCTCTCACACGCTCTTTTAAATCGTTATTAGCAACGGTATCTGATGGTGAGAAATCTGAATCGCTTTCAATGAAATCCTTAATTGAAGCATCTTCACTATCGCCAACCGGAGTTTCAAGAGAAATAGGCTCTTTTGAAATCTTGATGATATTTTTGATTTTCTTCTCATCAATATTTAGCTCTTTTGCCAATTCTGCGTAACTTGGTTCTCTGCCATGCTCTTGAATAAAGGTGCGCTTAATCTTATTAATCTTATTAAGCGTTTCCACCATATGAACCGGAACACGAATCGTGCGCGATTGATCGGCGATGGCACGAGTAATTGCTTGGCGGATCCACCAGGTTGCATAGGTTGAGAATTTAAAGCCACGCTCAAATTCAAACTTTTCTACTGCTTTCATCAGGCCGATGTTACCTTCTTGAATTAAATCCAAGAAGTGTAATCCGCGGTTCACGTATTTTTTGGCAATGTTTACCACCAAGCGCAAGTTAGCTTTTGCTAAATCATCTTTAGCGCGCTTGTCTTTGTTTTGAGCAGTCATTAAAAGATTGAAGGTTTTAAACATAAGAGGCTGATTCATGCCCACTTCAACTTCAATCTTCTTTATACTTTTAACTGAACTGCGCAAATTACGCTCAAGTTCTTCCATCACAGAGCGATCTTCAGCGGTGATGGTGGTCATATCTTGGTATGCTTTTAGCTGATCTTGAGAGAAGCGGATAATATCTTCTTTCTCTTTGATCTTTTTAATATATTTTTCAATCTTTTTAGCCAGCTTTTTGATGAGCTTATTAGAAAGTTTGATCGTGCGTATCGTTTCGCCAATCTTCTCTTTATTGAGCTTAACCTTTTTAAGCATCTCATCTTTTTTAGCTTCGGTGTCAAGTTTGCCGCGATAGCTAAAGTAGATCTTTTCTTCGTTGTTAATTAAATCTTTAATCTCATTGATGGTAACTAAGAGTGCTTTTTTCTCTTCTTCAATGTTTGGCGAGTTTTCCTCATCAAACTCAGAGAATTGAATAATATCTTTAAGGGGCAAGCTATTTTGCTGCAATTTTTCGCCGATGGTCACAAATTCTTTATGAATCACCGGAAAGCGAGAAAGGGAATCGATAGATTCTTTTTTGCTAGAAGCAATTTTTTCTGCAATAACCGTCTCAGTTTTTTTATTAAGCAACGGAATTTTACCAATATCACGCAGGTAGCATTTTACCGGATCGGTGATTTGTGAACTTCCCGCTTCTCGAGCAACTTCTTTTTCATCTTCTTCGCCGTCATCTTCCCCTTCATCTTCATCATATTGATCTGATTGAAGATCCAAAGAGCTTTCAAGTTTAGTCTTAACATCTAAACGAGCGCCTTCGCCTTCCTCTTCAAGGCCATCTAGTGATGCAACTTCATTTTCCAACTCATCTTGCATAATCAAATCGATGTGCTCTTTTTCGAGTGTACGCAAAATCTCATTGATCTCAGATTCAACCAAATGATTTTTATCTCCGAACTCAATGATCTCTTCATAGGTTAAAAAGTTTGCGCGCTTACCTTTTTCAATAAGCTCTTCAATAAGCTCTTTTTTAAGGTCGGTGCTGTTTGGCTTTACTACCGCTTTTCCTTCTAGATCTTCGGAAGCGGTGCGTTGTGCCTTTGCTGAAGGAGCAAGAGGAGATTTTTTGCTTGGTTGTGGTTTTTCTGTCTTTGCCGGCGTAGCCAGACCCTTCGACTCGCTCAGGATAAACTCCGCTTTTGACGATTTGGGCGTAGCTTTAGCAGTTGAAGAAGTTGGTGATTTCATAGGTGCCATTTCTTTAGGTGCAGGGGTTGACGGTTTAACGGATTTATTTACAGAAATTTCTTTATTTTTGGTAACAGGAGTAGCTGAGCGAACCTCTTTTTTTGGAGCGGAGAGGGAGGCTGCTTTTTTAGTAATAGGTTTAGCTGCAGGCTTTGCCGTTATTTTTTTTGCTACTGCTTTTGCAATGGGTTTCGCGCTCTTCTTAGCAGGCGCAGCCAGACGTAGCCCTTTTTTAGGGGCGGAGACTGGAGCTTGCTTCGCTTGCGTACGGGCAGGCTTTACTGCTTTTTTGGTAACTTTTTTGGCGCGAGCTGGTTGTACTTTTTTGGGTGA
>CAYMRF010000074.1:0-4889 GCA_964392765.1 uncultured Pseudomonadota bacterium | reverse complement strand
CGTGCCTTAAGGGCTGCGATCGTCTGAGAGATCTCTATAGATTTATTCTTATTTTCTTGGGCATCGGCATTTACTTGCTCAGCGTTTGTTCGAACTCTTTTGAGTGTTTCATAAAGAATTGCAAAGCGCTGATCAATTCGCTCGTTTCTTGTTTTGTTCAATCGAATATTTCTATTGATGCCGTGCATTTCTAGGGTAATCTTGTTTTCATTCAAGTCATGGAGTGATCGAGCAGCGGCTAAATTGAGAGCAGCACTTTTTAGATTGTTATCAGTCTGCTTGAGTCTTCCAAATAGCTTATGAACTTGCGACCAAAGGCTTTCAATATTATTTTTAATGGAACCAAAGCCCTCATTCACACTGGCTTTAGTTACGAATAGAGAGGAAAGTGCCCAGCCTGAAGCTTTATTAAAATACGAAATGCCCACTTTCCATGGGTTCAGAGCAATCATAGGGCTTGATATGCATAGCATCAAAGCCAACACTAAGTATCTAAAAATATTCATGGTATTCCTCGAGAGTTATAACCAATTCCATTTCATTAGTTACTATAACAGAAACTCTTTTTTTGTATACTCGAGGAAGCCTTTAAACCTAATAGAATACCCAAAACCTCCATTATTATTTCAATTTGGAAAAATAATAAGGAGGGATTTATAAGAAATAAACGAAGAATGAATCTCCGTTATACATTATTAAAAAGAACATAAATTCACAGATAGCTAGGAAGGGAATTTTTGTTTCTCTTTTTTTTAATTATTTCTTCTTTTTGCGAAGCATTGGAAGGCCAGTACGCTTGTTTTCCATGGTTTCATAACCTTTAGGAATTTCATCGATAGCGTTTTTGCCTTTGTCGCCTGCAAAATAATAAATTCTTTGTTTGCGCTTACCTGCTAAAATCACCTCTTTGGTGTGCAAATAGTAAGTTTTTCCGCTTTTTTTAGATTTAATACTGAATGCCATTGCTTCAACCTTTCTTTTGGGGGTTATTAAACTCTGAAAACAACCTATTATTTTAGTAATTTAATTGTCAACACTTGATGCGCTTTTCTGATAAGTCATCAAAAATTCAGGGTTTTCAGATACTTTTGGATCGAGTTTTAGAAAGCAATAGCGCAAAGCATTATCAGGTAATAATGAAGAGGAGAGAGGAAGAGTTCTTTTATAAAAAAACCCCTTAAAAACAAACCATCGCACTGACCGAAATCAATGCGATGGAAAAAAGGAGAGTAGTAATGAAGCCTAGTTTAAAAATCAGTTCAAGATTAGGTCAAATTTCAGGAAAGTCAAATTTATGGTTTTTTTTTCCCGCATTAATTCAACAAAATCTATCAATTGATTACTAGTAAGTTACCCCAAGCCTTTATACTTGTCAACATATAAAAAAAATAAAAGAGTTAAATTAAGCCAACTTATTCAGATTGTCAATTCTAATTTTGCTGCTCCTTTCTCCAAAAGAGCCTTCTGTAGAAAGCCTTCAGGAGTGGGGATAGTAAAAATGAGCTGAACATTGAGTTCCGCCAATACAGCCAGTAAAGTTTCTGCTTTTTTGTAATCAAAGTCGGTCATAAAATCATCCAGCAAAAGGATTACTTCCCCCTTCTGGATCATAAGCTGGCGAACCTGCGCCACCTTGAGAAGGAGTACGATGAGTTTTTGCTGGCCACGAGAGGCATAATTCTTAGATTTTGCGTCTTTGAATTGGATCATAAAATCGTCTAAATGAGCACCGAATAATGAGCGGCCAAATCGCTGTTCATCATAATAGAGATTGGTATGCTTTTGGTTAAATTGCTCAAATGAATCATATAAGCTCTTTTTGGAGCTATAACTCAGCGAAATGGTAAACTCATCGGCAAAATAGCGACTGATAAGTTCGCGCACTCCGCACTGGAGTTGGTCCAGCGCTTCAACACGCGCTTGAGTAATTTGTTGCGTGATCTGCCAGAGCTGCTCTGTCCACAATTGATAGGATTCTGCTGATGCTCCCCGCTTTAAAAGCGCATTGCGATTATCCACGATATCTTTACATCGTTTACTAAGATTCACGAATTCGGGATTTGCCAGCATGATTGCTTGATCAATGAATAAACGCCGTTCTTCCGGGCCTTCTTTAATTAACCGTAAATCATCTTCAGTGATGGTAACAATACGATAATAATCAAGAAGCTCTTTATAAGAAGCAATTGATTTATTATTAACTTTCACCAGCCGTTTTTTATTGCTAAAGCCTACTTGAAGATCATAACTGTCATTCTTGTTTTGCAATCGCGCTTTAATAAAGAAATTATCATGCCCAAATTGCACCAATTCTTGCGGGGAATGAGTACGAAACGATCTCAGATAACATAAATAATGCAGTGCTTCCAATAGTGAGGTTTTTCCGGTGCCATTAATACCCTCAATGAGGATGATATTATTGGCAAACGGAAGTTCCAGCGATTGGAAGCATCTAAAATTTTTTATGTGTACATGAGTAATACGCATTCATTCCTACGGAGTGGTTAAGGTCGCTCGTTTCCTTCGACGAGCTCAGGACGAGCGGATTCCAGGTCATCCTGAGGAGCATCGAAGATGCGTCACGAAGGATTAATTCGTGGTTGGAGACACCGGCATCACCAAATAAGTTAAATGGCTCTGCTCAGTATCTGTTTCAAAAATAATTGGCCGTGAAGAATTTTTAAGGAAAAATTTCACTTTATCATCAGAGAATGCTTGTAATCCACTTAACAAATACGGTGCATAAAAACGCACATCGAGTTTGGCGCCAGAGAATTCATGCAATGGCAAGGCTTCCTGCAATTTTCCTACTTCTTTATTTTGCATAGAAACTTGTAAGCGTTCAGGCTCAAAGCCAAAATTAGTGGCAATAAATTGGCCTGAAAGCAAGCACGATGAACGGCGTAATGTTTTCACGAGTTGGCTTCTATCAACGGTTGCACCAATAAATCCTTCCTTATTAAGAATCGGTGCATATTGAGGAAAAGGATCAGCTAATAATTTGGTAAAGAAATTAAATGATTCACCAGAGAACACTAATTGATTCCCGCAGATACCCAAGAAGATGCTGCCATCGGGTGCGCTTTCTAAAATCTTTTTTACTTCAAAGATTGCGCGACGCGGTAATAGCCATTTTTTATTTTCCGGCAATGTATATTTATTAGTACTCACTTGCGCTAAACAATGGCCATCAGTAGTGGTCATCTTAAATTCAGTTTCAGATATTTCCAAATAAAGGCCATTGAGTGCTTGATTTGCATTGTTTTGAGGAATTAAGAATGCAACTTTATCCAGCATCTCCATTAAGAATGAAGAGCTCAATTGCATTAAATTTTCAATACGCTCAGGAAATGGGGGAAACTCTTGCGCATCTTTAATGTTAAGCGCGAGATCAACAGAGCCAGATTGCAATGTTAATTGATTGTTATCAAAAATAAATGAGATATCGCCGTCAAGTTCTTTTACTAAATCAAAAATGCGGCGACCAGAAACTAAAAATGTGCATGGTTGATCTATTGTGCTGTTTTTCACCAGATAACTTGATTGCAAACTTATTTCTAAATCAGTACTTTTGAGTACTAATTCTTTATGGCCAACGGCAAACATAATATAGGTAGTCGCATCAAGCGTGGTACGCTTTGTGCAAATTGGTTGCATTGCTGCAAGCAGCGAAAGAAATGGCTTTTGCTCAACAATAAATCTATTTTCCATGAATTGCCTTTTAATGAAATAATTTTTTCAGAATTTCTCATGGAATAGTATAATCAGAGCAAAAAAAAGATCCAAATATTGTTTTGCATTAATCGGTTTTATTATAATTTTTTTAAGACTTATAGTTGGGAATAAAATGGCTGTGCATAATTTTAAATTGAATAACTTAGGGATATGATCTTTTTTAATTATAATTCATGGGGGAGCTTGATGAAACTATCAAAATTAATTCTTAATCTTCTTACAACACCGTTGATAATTATTTCATTAAATAGCAACCCGATCACTAAAATTGATCCACAGAATCTCGAGCCGCTTAACGTGCGTTATTTAGATCATCTAGAATATGCAGTTGCAGAAAGTGACCTAGGCAATGCTGATGAAAAGAACCCTAACCCACGATTTAATCCAAAAAATTATGTTGATCAGATTAATAAAAAATACAGTGCGCCGGTTTATATTGCATTTATTAATGATCAAGTAGGTCATGGAGTATTTGCCCAACAGAATATTAAAAAAGGTCATATGATCGGCGAATATACGGGCATCGTAAAACACGTTAATTTTTCCAACAAAAAGGAAGACTATGATTATGCATGGGGATTTCCACCGCCAGCCAAATTTGTGATCGATTCAACTCATGCAGGAAATTTCACCCGCTTCATAAATCATTGCAACAATCACAATGTTGATATGGTGTATGTTCCTATTAATAATCGGTGGCATTTAATTTATGTGGCAAATCAAGATATTAAAAAAGATGACCAGCTTTTGGCAAATTATGGAAAGCCTTATTGGCGCGGCAGAAATACTAAGCCATGCGATTTCAAACAAATAAATAAATGAACAATAAAAAAGCCGCATATCATATGCGGCTTTTTTTAAGCGAAATTGTATAAGTTACTTACTTATCTCTTTTTAATTACTGTTGGGCGAACCATGCTGCATGCACCGTTTGCACATCTACTGCCTTGTTTCATTACAAATGGCTTTGGAGTGCAAACACCGTTAGCGCAACCGCCTTGTTTAGCTACTACAACTACCGCTGCATTTGGTCTTACAGGGCATACTCCGCCGCGACATCCACCCATGCGGCCAACTGTTACCGTAACGCTTGCATGGCGTGTGGTGTTAGCTGCAGAAACTGGTGCTGCGGGAGCTTGTTTTGGTTGAACTTG
>CAYMRF010000073.1:0-5056 GCA_964392765.1 uncultured Pseudomonadota bacterium | reverse complement strand
GTTCTTGGGCGTTCTTAAGCTCATAATATGATTTAAGTCTCTCGTCGCCTACCGCCTCTTTTTTAACGTTTGCAAGAATATCCGAAGCCGGAATCGTCACGATAGAAAATTTATGGTCCTGGAAATTTTGCGCAAATTGCTCTTTGAGTTCAAATTGCGGGACATATAATCCGTGCTCCACCATATTTTTTAGATTATTGCGCGCCACACCCAGTGCTAATTCATGCTCAAAATCACTCTTGCTCATGCCAATTCTTTGCAAATAACTATACAAAGCAACCGGATTTACGCCACCCAACGATTGATCCCACGTGAAGAACGGAACTAAATCAGAAACTTCTTGGGTAATAAACATTGGATCATTAAGCTTTGCTTGCACCATTTGAGAGCTTGGCGCAAAAGGCAAATGTGCTGCTGCTTGATTTAGAAGTGATTTGCGAATTAAAGAATTCATTGCAAGCTCATGAGAATCGAGCTTCATGCCCATCATTTGGAAATAGAAATCGGCATACTGGCCATACTGCTGCCTGATAATGCGAATACGCTCTTCTTGATCTGCCACTGATCTTGCAAATTCTGGCATATTAATTGTTTGCTTATTTATCTGAACAACCCAATTGCCCGAGGGAGTTCCAAAAAATGCTGATTTAAATACTTCGAATAAAGAAAATAAACCACCGCCAACTGCCATGGATAAAAAGACGATCCATAGCATCACTTTATAAGTTCTTGTTTTAAAACTTTTACGTATTGTTGTAATCATGAGCGTTTGCCTTTCAAATTATACGCACTCTTCGATCTTAATACTCTGTTCTTTTATGTAACCAATTTTAGCAAATATCGATTTGGATTTTTCTAAATAGTCGCGACCTGCTTTTACAATTACTTGATACCATTGTTTTGTTTTGCCTTTAGCGATACTGGTCCGTTCAACTAATTCAGCACAAAAACCACGACTCTTTAAACGTGCAACAAATTGCTTTGCATCAGCCAAATGGGTTGCCGGAAATCCTGACAAAACTGCTTTAAATTGTTTTTGTTCAACTACTGGTTCTGATGCAATTTCTTGCATGCCCTCGCTTTTTACCTCTGAAGAATCGCTCGATTCCACCGGAGATTCTGGCTCAGAAGATTCAGCTTCTTCGGCTTCATCATTTTCGGATTCATCTTTTGGATCATATAATACACACATTGATGAGTAAATCTGATCCGCTAAAGAATCTTGATCAGCGCGATACGCAAAATCTTCTGCCGCACGCTTTTGCCCCAGAAAATAGCCACCGATAAAAATAAAAAAGCTAAACGCGAGTAAGCCAGCAACCGCTAAACTCAATTGCCGCATATTCAGCGTAAAGCTAAAATCATTATTGGAATTCTTTTCAAACATACGCAACCTATTTTTATACGTTTTTACTATCACTCAAGGCATCCTCTCACTGCTTTATGCCATCTAAAGCGCGGGGGGAAAGACCTGTGGCAATAGTTGATTAATATATAATTCAAGCTTTGCGGAAGTCAAGTTAATCCGGACACAGCTACTTCGCGTATCCGAACTTTCTAATAACGCCTTTTCAAGGTTATCAAAAAGCTGATTTCCAAAAGTGATTTGCCGCTTTGCATAATTTCTCGTTTTTTGAGTTATCTGCTCCACCAGGGCATTATAATCATCTTTTGTCTTACTTCCTTCAAGATAGTTTAGTATATCATCATATCCAATTAATTTCTTTTTTTTTAAAAATGGCTCCCAGGGAGTTCCTTGCAACCGCGCTACCTCATCGATCCATCCGGCAGTAAGCATAATATCTGTTCGTTGATTGATGCGATCATATAAATCTTGCCGATCTCGGTTTACATAAACAAAATGGAAGGAACCTAATGGTTGATAGCGGGGAATTTGATCTGAGGGTTTTTGGCCGGTTGTATAATAAATATCAAGCGCGCGGTTAATTCGATATAAATCATTTCTATGAATGCGAAGCGCTCTTTCTGGGTCTACCGAATATAAAAGATCCCATCGCTCATTTTCGGGTCCATAATAATTTTTTTGAGTTTGGCTGGTTGTTGCGCTTACGGGGGGGAAAAATAAGGATCGCAAGTAAAATCCTGATCCACCTACCAAAAGAGGAATATTGCCTCGATTCCAAATTTCTTCAAATTTTTGCATCACCAGATCCCGGTACTCGGTTACGCTGATCATCCGAGGTTCATTGATAATATCAAAAAGATGCTGCGCTATCGGAGAGTTTCGCCAATCGGGCTTAGCAGTACCAATGGTGAGCGGCGTATAGAATTGCCCCAAATCGGCATTAACAATCTCTGCCGGTAATTGAGCGGCTAAGGATTCGGCAAGATCGGTTTTGCCTACTCCCGTGGGGCCAAAAATAATGATCATTGATTTGCGCACAGTAATTCCAAAGGTTGTAACCCAGCCTTCGCTTATCCGGGCCTTCCGGCTCGGCAAGCTTCGGCGGGTTATTTCTCAATTATTAAATTTTTATTGCAATTCAGACATTACTGAATGAGAAATAATAAAGGGTTTGACTCATCATCAAACCCTTTTCTATACATCATAAGCTAACTAAAGAGAGGTTGCAACTGCACCGCTACGAGGAGTATTTTTTGTAAAAAGTGAGCGCAAATCCTCTACGGCTGTTTCTTCATTAACATTTTTAACCAATGAGATTTCCTGAGCTAAAAGCGTTTCGGTTTGAACCAATAATGCTTTTTCACCAAATGAAAGCTCTTTGTACACCGACATATTTTTAAGATCACGATAGATTTTGCAGATTTCTTGCAAATCGCCGGTGCGAAGTTTGCATTGATAATCTTTGTTACGCTTATTCCAATTGGTCACCGCATCATAAGACATTCTTTGCGATGGCTGAGCCAACGTCTTAAAAATATCTATGATATTCTCGGTAGAACTCAATCTACGAATACCAACAGAAGAAAGATTATGAGTGGGAACTAGAATAGTCATGTCTTTATTGAGAAATTTTAATTCAAAAAAACATGCTCTGCTGCCCGCTACCTGCTTTTCCACAATGCGGTTGATTTGCGCAACCCCATGACCAGGATAAACCACTTTTTCATTAACACAAAAAGTTGCTGCCTTGATTCTCGACATGGAATAGACCCTTTCTTTTTTTAAAGGGAACGTCCATAGCAGAATAAAGCTTTTACTCAGAGCTCAACTAGTATACCATGAGAAATTGCTTTTTAGATAGAACATTAAAAAATTGCTCGGATCGTCGCTTCTAGAAATGATTTTGAGTAAAGCGAATAGCGATCACAAAAGAACAATCATTTTAGCATAGCTCGATTAAATTATTTGCGAGAGTAATAACTTAAAGTACGGCTAAATTTAGTCGCGTTTTAAATCTTGTTGCTCGAATTTGTATTTTTTGATCAAAACATACATTTAAATTTTCAATATAGTTACACTTAGAAACTTCTGATTGAAATTCAAATTATATACATCCTGAGTAACCTCCGCAGGAGGTGTATCGAAGGACAGACCAATTTTGCTATTATCGAAATGTAAAATTTAAAATAATTTAAACTGCTTAGTTTTATAATTTATGAGAGCGCGCCGATCCTTCGATACGCTGCTTCGCAGCTACTCAGGATGTGTAGCTCCCCAAATCCACTCGCGCTGCCCTTTCTACTTCGCTCAGGACTAAAGGCCCATTCTTGGTGCTGCGATTTAACAGAATGCTTCAACAATTTCTGAGACGACCATTTATCCTATTTCCATAGCATCAGTATCTTTAGATTTCTCAATGTTCATAGCATCTAGTTTTCTTCTCTTTTCCAAATTGTCTCGTTGATCTATATCTTTTCGTTTCTTGGTAATCGTTTGCTTTAAAAGATTTACCAATTCAGTATCGCCCGCTGCATACGCAAGATCCATCATAGTTTTACCCGCAGCATTTTTATTAGCAACGGGTGAGCCAGCATCAATCAATGCTTTGGCAATCTGATTTCTCAACGTTTTATTTCTAATTTTCATCACATAAAAGAGTGGTGTGTTGCCATTATTATTCGCAATATTCACCGGCGCTTTTGCCTTGAGCAAGAGATCAACAAATGGCAGAGGATTAAGATTAATAATGGCATAATGCATCACCGAGTTACCAAAATCATCTTGATGAGCCAGATTAGGATTACGCGGAAGCAACCCATTTACAAATTTCATATCATCACGCATCACGGCAAGCTGCAAGCCATTTCTTCCTAGATGATCAGTTCTGCTCACATTAAAATCATCGCCGATATAGGTTGGGCGATTGCGTAGAGAATTTTCTACGCTTTGAGTGCCCAAACTAATATCACCCGTAAGCCCGCGTTCAATGGCAAGATCTAGCGGAGTTCTTCCTTGTTTATCCACTACATTATAATTAATAATCTGCCCATATTCGCGATTAAGTAGATCGATCCAATCATAATCTAAATTTGTTACCGCAATATGAAGCATGGTACTGCCATCTTCATTTTGGGCATTAATTCGCGCATTGCGATTCATAAGATCGCGTAAAATAATTGCCCGATTGCCGGCATTGGTGATCTGCATCATAAAATGAATCGGTGCCATACCGCGTGCATTTTTGGCATTTACATCAGCGCCTGCTGCCATAAGCTCTTGCGCTACGGCTAAACTGCCTAATTTTCCGCCATTAAAGATAGCCATATTTAATGCATTATCACGATCGCTATTGGCAGAAATCACATTGGGATCGGCGCCTTGAGCAAGCAAAAGTTTAGTCCGTTCAACATCAGAATCAATGGCAGCTTGCATGAGCGGCGTGAGCCCCGTAAAGGAATCAAAAGCGTTTAAATCAATCGATGATTCGGTGGCATCGATATTGCGCCGCACATCCTCAGGCATCTGCGTAAGTGCAAAATGAGTGATCATCGTGATTGCAACAACGCTGCAGAGCGATATTGATATAGTGATTATTTTGCCCGTTCGATTCATGCTTCATCCCCCTCAGAATGGCCTTGCCCGCCGTAGCTTGCCAAGCCTGAAGGCCTGGATAAGCGTAGGCTGGACCCA
>CAYMRF010000072.1:0-5089 GCA_964392765.1 uncultured Pseudomonadota bacterium | reverse complement strand
GGCCCGAGATAAAAGCTGTAATTGCGGGGCATAAATAATGTTAATAATGTAATAAATCTGGAAACTAATTATGAAACATTACATGATAATCTTAATGTTAATTCCGTTGTGTCTTTGCGCTGGCGGTGATCCCATGAAACCACCCGTTGGCAAGTATGCGCAACAAAAGGATTCAGAAGCGAGTGAAACAGCAAGAAGGGCTCAGCAAAGATACGTTCAGCAGCCCCAACCGGATTCTGGTTTAACTATGAAAATAAAAATGAAGAGTATTAAAGAGCTTGAGCATGTTAAAGAGCCGGCACCAGGCAACCCGCCCGCAACTGAAACAATAGAGCAAGCACCTGCAGTAAAAGAGCCAAAACTCATCGCATTATTTTTAAAGCACTGCTGTTGCGTTTCGGGAGCCAAAGACTAATTATACTCATGTACAATCAATGGGCGTTTGCGTTACGGCGGCGCCCTTCATTTTTTTAGTGGTTTCGTTATCTTTATATAGTTCATAAAAAATTAAAAATACTACTTCTAGGATTTGCATGGCCACACTCAGAGGGGCAAAATATCTATGGAAATTGCCGCAGGGAGACCCTTCTGCAATTTGGCAGATTGCTTCATCATATAATCTTTCGTATCCGGTTGCACAATTATTAATCTCGCGCGGTTATGCAAATAAAGATGCGATTGATTCTTTCTTATTCAGTTCATTTGAAAAAGATGTGAGCCACACCTCTGCGATGAAGGATGCGCAAAAAGCTGTGGATCGAATTTTAAAAGCCATTCACAATAAAGAAAAAATATTAGTGTTTGGCGATTATGATGTTGATGGTATTACTTCTTCAGCATTGATGATGATTTGCTTATTGCCGCTGGGCGCGGATGTTAATTTTTATTTGCCGCACCGATTGCGCGATGGCTATGGCATCTCTACTAAGATTGTTGAGCGTGCTGCGCAAAATAATTATTCATTAATTATTACGGTTGATAATGGTATCACCGCCTTTGATCCTGCTCAGAAAGCAAAAGAATTAGGCATAGATCTGATTATCACGGATCACCATAAGCCGCATGATCATCTGCCGGAAGCATTTGCCATTGTTAATCCGAATCAATCAGATTGCGCATATCCCTTTAAATCGCTTGCGGGCGTGGGCGTGAGTTTTAAGCTCCTTGCGCTCTTATATGAGATGAAGGGAATGCAGCTGCCTGCAAAAGCGTATGAGCTTTTGCTGCTAGGAACTATTGCCGATGTGGTGCCGCTTTTGGGAGAGAATCGCTTTTGGGTGCGCTATGGCCTTAATTATGTTAATAACACTGAAAGTCTCTCATTTAAAATGCTTAAGCAAAATGGCAAAGTTGTAAAACCGGCTGTTTCAGCGACTGATATTGGATTTTCAATCGCACCGCAAATTAATGCATTAGGGCGATTGGAAGATCCGCGTCAAGGGGTTAAATTTCTCATTGGTTCTGATCAGGCAACGGTGAATGAAGTGGGCGCAGTGCTGCTTGAGCTTAATCAAGCGCGCAAAGAGATTGAGCGCGCCATTGTTGCCAGCATTGAAGTAGAGATTGCATGCAAGAATATTGATTTGAGTAAAGATCAGATTATTCTGGCTGCCAGCGCTGATTGGACTCCCGGAGTAATTGGATTAGTTGCATCACGGTTTGTAGGCGCGTATGGAAAACCAACATTGCTTTTTCATCTCACTAAAGATGGTAAAGCAAAAGGATCATGCCGATCAATTGCCGAGTTTAATATGTTCCAAGGATTAACGGCGTGCGCTGATTTAATCGAGCAATTTGGCGGCCATCCGATGGCAGCAGGGCTTAGTTTGCCGGCAAAAAATTTGCCGTTGCTCAAAGAGCGTTTGCAAGAATTATTATTGCAACAAGTGTCTGCGGAAGATTTACAACCCAAAATTACGCTTGATGCAGAAGTTAAACTTCCTGATCTCACTAAAAAATTTACTGATGATTTAGGCCATTTAGAGCCGTTTGGTAATCAAAATAGCCATCCAAGCTTTTATGTGAAAGAAGCAATGCTCGTGCAAAAACCGATGTTGCTTAAAGATGCGCATGTGAAATGCTCAGTGTTTGCTGATGGCGTGATTAAGCCGGTAATTTTCTTTAATCGCCCGGAACTTTTTGATCAACTTATGAATGTAGGGCAAGACTCATTTGATCTTGCAGTACAAGTGAGTGAAAATCATTGGAATGGAAAAATTTCTATCGAGTTGCAAGGTATTGATATTGCGTTTAGGAAATCAGAATGAATCATTATTTTACTTCTCCATTCGCACTTCGCACTCCATCGAAGCGAACGGATTTGGTATTGATATTGCATTTAAGGCACAATGATTAGAAAATAATTCAAACATCGTTCGCTTGATCCTTCGACGGACTCTGGATGAATGCCCCCCTCCGTTCGCCTCGATGGAGGCTCCGTTTAGGAGCCGAATGGAGAGGTCTTTTTTAATTAATTAAATCTAATGAAAAAAAATTATGCTTAATTTTTATGTATATATTTTAAAATGTAGTGATGGCACTTTTTATACAGGTCATACTGATAATTTAGAAAAGCGCATTGCCGAACATGAAGCTAATACCTATGAGTGTTATACTTCAACTCGTTTGCCAATTGAAGTAGTGTTTGCACAAGAATTTGCTGCTCGGGAAGAAGCAATTGAGGCAGAGCAAAAAATAAAAAAATGGGGACAAAGAAAAAAAGAAATTTTAATTCATAAAGGATGGGAAGGCCTTGTTGAATTGCGTAAGAAGAGAAAAATTGGATTATATTGACCACTACCTCTCCATTCGCGCTTCGCGCTCTGGTTCGATGCGGCGAGGCCTTACTCACCACAGGCCTTCGACGCGGCTCCCGATCATCCTGAGCGAGCGTAACGAGTCGAAGGAGGCGAACGGGATTTGGTATTGATATTGCTTTTAGGAATTCTCATGATTATTACTATTGATGGCCCAACCGCAAGCGGTAAAACCACGGTGGCCCGCGCGTTAGCAAAAAAATTAGATTATTATTATTTATCTTCGGGATTGTTATTTAGAGGACTTGCGCATAGTTTAGTGCATGATTTTTTCTATAATCCTGAAGAGTTAAAAAATCCGCGAGAAGAGGATATTGCAAAAGCGCTTGATACTCATTCGTTTATCTATTCGTATGATGCAAATAATGGCGAGCAGTTAATAATCAATGGTAAAAACATTACGCATGAATTGCGTAACCAGGCAATAAGCCAATATTCTTCAATTATCGGTACCAATCTAAAGGTGCGTGCGGCGCTTGCATCCTTGCAGCATCGCCTTGCTGATCATCATAATTTGGTGGCCGAAGGGCGTGATATGGGATCTGCAATTTTTCCTCATGCGCACATAAAATTCTATCTCACTGCTTCCTTGGAAGCTCGTTCTATTCGCTGGCAAAAAGATCAACATGCTAAAGGGAAGCTCATTTCTCAAGCGGATGCGCGGCATGAAGTTAAGATTCGCGATGATCGAGACATTAATAGGCAAGTGGCGCCCTTGTGCATTCCGGAAGGCGCCATAATTGTGGATGATTCTGATCTGGATCAAGATCAAGTCTTAGAATTGATGATGCAACAAATAAAGAATTAAAGCGCGTCTTCTACTTCTACAATTTCGATATCATCATCTTCGTCGCGATCAATCACATTTTTTTGATAGCTGCGGTAAGGTTTTTGTGGTTCTTTTACCACGCAAGAGTCATCGCAAGGTTTGCACGGCTTGCAGGGTGCGCAGGGCTGGCATGGCTTACATTTATCAAAGCAGCCACCCCAGCAACAGCCAGGTGCTACGATTATTAGCATTGAAAGCATGAGAGCTTTAATGTATCCAAGAACTTGTTTGCAGTTCATCACAGTTAACTCCTTAATTATGATATTAGGTTACATTATACCAGTTTAAGGAGGGGATACAGGGGAAGCAATAAATGAGTTGTTTGAAATTAAAGAGAGAGCCTTGGTAATGCCGGTAGGCATCCCAAGACCCCCTTTGATTTATAGCACTTATGCAGCGCTACAACTTTCGTTAGTTATTGATCGCGCGACCTTGTTCGTCGAAGCAACCTTGGTAAATAGGTAATGCTTCATGAACTTCTTCCTTACCTTCGCAAGGGATATATTCAAGGTGGCAAACTTGCTTATAGAAACCTGGGTGGTCGCAAGTTTTACGGATTTTAACCGGCTCTGGTTGTAATTTGCAGCCTGTAGCGCATTTTGCTCTAGGAGCACATGACTTACGGCAGCAATTAGCCAAAGAAGTTAAAGAAACGAAAAGTAACATAACAACAGCGATACGTGCTGCATTGATGAAGGTCTTCATACCTTCTCCTTTAGTTAAAGGGTTATAGAAATACACTTTCTACTATCATAATAATAAATAAATATTTTAAATTGCAATAGTTTAAATTCACATAGAAACTTTTAAATTGCGATAATGCGTTCAGGAGCAGCTATAGTGAATTAAAAAATGTTAAAAATGTGCTAAAATAAGGGCTTTTTTAATAAAAAAATAGGGCCTGCATTGCTGCAAGCCCTTATTTCTATAAGATCTGTGTATCGATTACTTGTTGCTGTAAACGCCAGCTGGAATTTCAACGTCGATCTTAACATCTTGGGTGAACGCGGTAGCGTTTGAGCGAGATACAACTGATCCGCCGCCGTTGATTGCGTTACCTTGTTCGTCGAAGCAACCTTGGTAGATTGGGTATGCTTCATGAACTTCTTCCTTACCTTCGCAAGGGATATATTCTAAGTGGCAAACTTGCTTATAGAAACCAGGGTGGTCGCAAGTTTTACGGATTTTAACTGGTTCTGGCTGTAATTTGCAACCGGTTGCGCATTGTGTTCTTGGAGCACATGGAGCGCAAGATTTTTTGCAACAATTAGCCAAAGAGGTTAACGAAACGAAAAGTAACATAACAACAGCGATACGCGCTGCATTGATGAAGGTTTTCATACCTTCTCCTTTTTAAAAAGGGTTTAACAAATAATTACTAATATGATTATAGAATGATTGATCGGCAAAATGCAATATTTTAATTCAATTTGAAATAGTGTGT
>CAYMRF010000071.1:0-5422 GCA_964392765.1 uncultured Pseudomonadota bacterium | reverse complement strand
TGATTCCAGCTGTAAGTTCTTTGCTTTCTTGTGGGGCTAACCAGTTATTATAGTTTCTTTCTTGATCAAAAAAATCCAAACCGATGCGTTCATCATGGCCATTGAGCACCGTTGAAAGCCGATAATATATCTCTTCTGAAGTGGTATTACAAATTGCTAAAGACCCCCATTGTAAACCATTTTCTGAAACAGTCTTGCTTGGCCAAAGTCTTTGAAGCCATTGCATTGCAAAAGTTGGAGCAGCGCTATTGCATAAACCGATAAAAAGCAAAAATAATGATACATAGTTAGTCATGAGTATATTCCCTTTCTTGGATTCTGTAGTGTTAAAATTATGCCGATAATTACGATTGAGTCAAATATATGTGCCCTTTTTGTTACAAATAGAAAACTTTGAGTTTTGCCAGATTAAAAATGGATCCTTTACCCTAAATACACCCTTCTAATGACTGATTTGACATTTTTCATAATTCCAAGAGCTTAGCTACCCTTGAATATTTTCTATATGTAACAATTTGCTCAGAATTCGCCTTGTAAAGAGGGGTATTTCTTGTTATGGTGAAATTATAATAGTATTTTTTAATTATTTGTGGAGTTTATATGAAAACGAAATTAGCTCTTATCATTGGTTTTGGATTATTATCAGCACAAAATATTCGAACATTGGAAATAGTGCCAACAGTGGCTGCAGTAGCAACCTGGGCAGTGGTATCACCTGTGGTCTCTTTGCTTGCTAACACCAGGCCGAATCCATTATGGGCAATTGGCTGTCTTTTGGCTCCGAACTCTTTAGCTTCACGATATGCCATGGGGGGTATTGTGGGCGGAACAGTAGGAGCATGCGCAGCGTTTGCCGTCTATAATATGTTCAAGTCTAAGAAAAAATAAGGCAAGCAATTGAAGAATGGCACTAAAATTCTGCTGATAGTTTTACTATCCGTTTATTCTTGTGTTGAATCGATGGAAAAGTTCCCTATTATTCGCAGCGCTTCATTGGCAGGCATTGATATTGATGCTAAAAAGATGATCGTAGATGCTGCTGCAAGATTAACAAAAGCACCAGATGCTTTAAGCACAGTGACGGCCTTAAGTCAAGCCAATAAAGCATATCGATTGCTTACTGATGACCACAATCTTAAAATATTTATTATTGATCGTGCGGTTGAATATATAAGAAAAAAAAGACCATTTGCTCAAGCTCACGGCATTGCGGGTGCGTTAAATCAATTATCACAAAAAAATCCATACATAAGATCTATGGCGCAAGATGTGGCTTTAAGTTCATATATCATGGATAATTTAATAAATCTTTGTTTTCGTAAGTATGTTCTCTTAAATGAACCCCTGCCCGTAGATACTCCTCGTATCACTCGCGATCTAGGATTAGAGATGGGCGAATTAAGTCTGGGCTGGTTTAGAGATCAACTGTCTCAAAATACTCCGATAAAACAAGAAGCAGAAGGGCGTTTGAGTGTTATAGCACAACGGTTTTCTATTACTGTCCCTTATGAGGCTAAGCGCTGGCTTAGTCACTTTTCGATTTTGCTGAGGGGTGGCGGGAATCCTAATGTGCGCCAAGAATGGGAATATAATGATTATCCGGGACAGTATTCAATGTTATTTGCAGCCTTTGTAAATTTTTTTCAACGTCCCGATGGTGCTGATAATTACAAATTATTTGAAATGCTTTTGAATGCTGGCGCAGATATTAATGCGCCAGTAGTCGAAGGTTATTCGGCAACTATTTTAGACTATTACCTTGAAGATGATTATTTGGATTACTGCTGTTCGCAAATCAAAAAGAGCAAACCGAAACTTTTAAAATATTTACGAAGCAAGGGTGCAAAAAGATCTTCAGAGTTAATGCAACGCATACAATGAAAAGGCTAATTGCTTAAATCCGCTATTTCACGTTGGCCAAAATATGAGCTCTTTCCACCTTATCAAGGAAATCAAGTATTGAGTAATGATGATATTGTTGTGCAAAATATCGCGCGGTCATGCCCTTGTTCATTTTTGCATAGATGTCAGCGCCGGCAGCAACAAGAAGTTTAGCTACTTCCAAGTGGCCACCCGCACTCGCTCTCATAAGAGCGGTTCCTCTTGAATTGGTTGCAGCATTTACCAGAGCACCATGGGCAAGAAGAAGTTTTACAATTTCTATATGCCCATTATCGCTGGCAAGCATGAGTGCCGTTGTGCCAAACTCATTTTTCTCATTTACATTGGCGCCCGCATCAAGCAACATTCTAACAATCTCGGTCTTTCCATCTTGGCTAGCCCTCATGAGACTTGTGGTGATAGAACCCCGAAGATCGCCTATGAAATTAAGATTTATGTTTGGATTTTTGAGGAAATTGGCAATAAGCGTTACATCGGGATGCTCTTTTGCTATTTCACTATATAATTCTTGACCATTTTCCAAAGAGATACTCTGCAGCCATTTTTTTACATCATCTTGCCGTATAGCTGGTGTCCTTGAAAGTGCTTTTCCAAGATACGCAGCTCCCGATCTTGGCAGCATTTGCAAAATCGTGAGCATATTTTTCTGTATTACCTGCAGCAATGCTAATTTTTCGATCAAATAAATAGTTGCAGACTGGGGCAAAGCGTTCAAAATGGTAACTATATTTTCAAAATTATTTACTTGGGCACGCAATGCTGTATTTGTTCCTGCAAGATTGAGTATGCCTTTGGCCAAAGCATCAATATTCAAAGTGGAGCCACATAGTGCGTTGATGCGTAACATTTCTCGCTTTAAATCAATGGGTAAGCTTTCTAAGGAGGCAACAGGGGGTTTTATTGGCATTTGGGCAGATTGAAGATAAAAAGTAGTGCAAGCTAATAACCATAATCTTTTCATGAGATCTTTCCCCTGGAATTAGATTAATATCTCATTGCAGCATGCATAAAATTCTTATAAAAACGCAAGATATCGCTTTTTATTTCTAATCACATCCGCCAGATACTCGCGCGTTCGGTAAAGCTTTACGTATTTCTTCTACGCTTTTCTTAAAGGTAGTTTGATTATCACCATCCAATAAATAAAATGAATTCGCCAACCGGGGTGACACTACTGATAAACCAAATGCAGATTTTGGTCCATTGTAAGAGAGGGAGAGCTGCTCTAAATTCTTAAGAGCGGCAAATGCAGAGCTGGGCAATGGCAATAAAAAATTACTTTCGAGATTGAGCTCTTGTAAATGAGTGTTATTTACAAATGCTTTCGCATGAACTGATTTTAAGCGACTATTTTCTGCTGTAAGGGTTTTTAACGCAGTTAATTTCGCCAATAATCCTTCGGGAATTGTGATTAACTTATTACATGAGAGATCAAGAGTTGTTAATGCGTGGTTATTATGGAAAAATTCTTCAGATAAAGATGGTAATTGTTTATCAGAAGTTGTTAATACGCGCTTAATATGAAAAAATGCTTCAGATAAAGATGGTAATTGTTTATCAAGATTCAAATCGTTTTCTGCTAAATTCAATCTTTTTAATGAAGTAAGTCGAGTAATAAGTCGACGTGGCAAGTAACTTAATTTGCAGCCGTGCAAATCAATTTCTTCTAGCAGTGTATTGCTATCAAAGCTATTCTCAGGCAACGTGCCAAGCGGATTTTTGGCAAGATTTAAAGTGATAAGCTTGCGCAGCGCACCTAAAGCATGTGTATCGAATGAGTAAATCTGGTTATATCTCAAATCTAAACTTGTTAACGCAGTGAGGGGGCGTAAGAGCCCACAAGGCAATGAACGTATACTATTGTCGGCCAAATGTAATTCTTGCAAATGATCGAGCCCTGCAAATGCATCTTCAGGTAAATCTTCTAGTTCATTATGGGATAGATTAAGATATTGCAGGGAATGGCATAATGCAAACTGTGCAGGGCTCAGAGATGTTAGTTCATTATCTAAGAACGAAAGAGTACTGCGATCTGAGATATGCTTATTTTCCATCGCACTCTCTGCAAAACCTTCAAGGCTATTAAAACGCATTTCTAAACTTGTTAATACCTCTTGAAGAGATTTGCCAACTTCCATGAGTTCTTTGATAGAAAAATGGGTACTATTTCTAAAATCAAGGTTCTCATGGTAAACCAAATAGTATTGGCGCCGCAGCTCTTCTTTGATATTTTCATATTGCTGATATTGTTTGCCGTGAAATTCACCTTTATCAAAACGACCGAATTGTACCGAAATTGAGGGAATATCGGCTTTGTTTTGTTTAACTAATCGATAAACCGCATATTCCAATAACGGCTTATATTCTAAATAATGCGCGTCTTCTAATAATGCTAACGCTTGCTCAGTCTTTAAAGGAAACCTTCTTTCTAGGAATTTTTTTAAAGCAAGTCCCCGCATATTTGAGAAAGCTGTTTCAGTATTGAGCATTTCAACAAGAATTCTTAGATGGTGCGATTTAACAGCAGGAAAATTGATACTCGATTCTTGAGCTTCTCTGGTATTCGATTCAATAATTCTCTTGATCAGTGGTACTTTTACAGCAACCGTTTTTGGCATATGAAACTGAGTGCCGTCAGCCCCCATTAATCTAATTTTTTGCTGATCCGTTTGGTCCATAGCAGCGAGGGGATATGATGAAAGAATAATAAGAAGAAGAATTTTATAATTCATGGGTAGCTCAGAAGCTCATTAAGAATGTGAATGAATATTTTTAAATTATGAAAAAAAATTTTCGAAAACTAATACCAATAATGTTATCATGCAAAAGGCTTGTAGTGCGTCAAAAATAACAGACGCATTAAGAATTCCACATTCTTATTTGTCATCAGTGCCATCTTCTATTCGATCTACATCAAGACTTTCACCTTTGAAAATCATGTACTTCCTGAGCCCTTTTTCGAAAAATACTGTTGCGACAAGGTTGCCCTCAGTGCTTTTCCACATTTCTATATCTCTGATTGTGCTAGTAGTTTGAGCCTCCCGAGTGATAAAATCAATAGGGTTTTGTTGATTTTCGTGAAAAAACAGAATGGTATCATTTTTTTGCAAAACGGTTGCTTTTGCAATTGAAAGTAATTTAGTTGATAACAGCACCGATCCTTTTGGCTCTACATCTTTAATAGGCGCACTCCCCTTGAAACATGTTAATGGAAACATGCGATGGTTAGCAGAACTATAATTGTGATACTGTGTTGCCAGCCCTATAGAATTTTCATACGGGTTATAATCAATTGATACGTATGTGCCGTTGGGCAATTTAACCGAAAATCGAGTGTCCAGTTTTTCTTTTAACTTTTGAGTGGGCGATTGCATTCCATTGAGTAAGCCTGAAATGCAGAGTAGTAGCAAAAGGAATTGTTTCACGGTGAGCCTTTGATTGAAAATGATGAGAAATTTTAACAAGATAATAGTGCTTATTTACAATAAGTAAAAGCACTAAAATTGTCAAAAAAGCGGCT
>CAYMRF010000070.1:0-5426 GCA_964392765.1 uncultured Pseudomonadota bacterium | reverse complement strand
GCCTTCAGGGATATGAATATGTATATCTTTATTAGAATAAAATGATTCTTTAAGCCCTAATTTCGCCGTACGTGAACGAATATAGCTCAAAGCAGCATGAGCCGATTCTTGCATCACATCGCCCAATTGTCCGGTGAGGGTGAGGCCACCTTTTCCGGTTAAAACCGAAGTTTCAATCTCCATCACGTCGCCGCCCATCTCTGTCCATGCAAGACCGGTAACAATACCTATTTTATCTTTTTGAACGTTGAGACTAGTTTTCTTGTAGCGTGGATTACCTAACCAATCTTTAATCATTGCTTCGGTAATGGTAACATTTTTTGCTTCTTTATCTTTCAAAAGTGCTTGAATTGCTTTGCGCATCAGTTTCGCAACGGTACGCTCAAGTTGGCGCACCCCTGCTTCTTTGGTGTATTGAGAAATAATAAGCAAGAGCATTGGATCACTGATGATAAATTGCTTATTAGTAAGGCCATACTCTTCAAGATTTTTAGGAATAAGAAAATCTTTAGCAATTGCAATCTTCTCTGCTTCGGTATATCCAGAAAGAGAGATTACTTCCATACGATCAAAGAGCGGATAGGGAATTCCATCCAGCGTGTTTGCGGTAGTGATAAACATCACTTGTGAAAGGTTGTATTCCAGATCTAAAAAGTGATCCACAAATGTTTTGTTTTGTTCTGGATCTAATACTTCTAATAATGCAGAAGCAGGATCTCCATGAAGATCGCGGCTCATTTTATCAATTTCATCTAGCAAGATAACCGGATTAATCGTTTTAGCTTTTTTCATTGCTTGAATGATTTTACCCGGCAATGCGCCGATATACGTTCTGCGGTGACCACGAATTTCCGCTTCATCTTTAATTCCGCCTAAAGAAATACGCACAAATTCACGGCTTAAACTGTCCGCAATTGATGAAGCTAATGAGGTTTTACCAACGCCTGGAGGCCCCACTAAACAAATAATGGGAGCACGACTCATATTTTTTGAGAATTTTTTAGCAGCTAAAAATTCAATAATACGCTCTTTGGCTTTGAGCAATCCCGCATGACGCTTATTAAGAATCTTTTCTGCTTGACCTAAGCTAATGGTATCTTTGCTGCTTTTAGTCCATGGCAAAGAAAGCACCCAATCAACATAATTTCTACTTACCACAGCTTCAGAAGAAAGGGGGGGCATTTGCTCAAGGCGGCGTAATTCTTTATCCACTTTTTCTTGCGCTTCTTCAGAAAGCCCGAGAGTTTTTGATTTTTGGCGCAATTGAGCAATTTCAGCCGTTTGATCTTCGCGACCCAGCTCTTTTTGAATAGCCTTAATTTGCTCAGTGAGATAATACTCTTTTTGGCTCTTTTCTACTGATGTTTGTATGCGTCCGCGGATTCGTTGCTCAGTTTCCAAAATCTCAATTTCTTTGCTAATCAATGAGCAAAGAGTAAACATGCGCTGTTTAAGATCGGGCGTTTCAAGAATTGCTTGGCGGTCATCAAAAGAAAGATTTTTAATTTGAACCGCAATCGTATCAGTAATATGATCCATTTCGGCAGCCGTTTTAACGTTTGCCATTAAATCTGCAGGAATCTTTTCATTCAGCTTTGCATATTCGGTGTAAAGCGTTTTGAGTTGGCGCCATAATGCTTCAATCTCAGTGGTGAGCTCAGCGCTAGTGGTAGGAATATCCTCGCAGGTAACGGTGAGAAACCCTTGGCTGTGATCGGCTTTAGTCATTTTCGAGCGGCAAATACCTTCTGCGAGCAATTTAAGCGAGCCATTGGGCATGCGCATTACTTGAAGAATTGAAGAGCGCGTTCCAAAGTGAAAAACATCATGTTCGGTGGGAACTTCAGTTTTTGCATTTTTTTGTGCCGTAATAAAAATTGATTGGTTATTTTTTAATGCAAATTCCACGGCATCAATAGAGGATTGCCTGCCTACTATGATAGGAATAATGCTTTTAGGAAGGATGACGACGTTTTTTAAAGGAAGAAGGGCTAATTGAGTGCCATTTTCTTCCACATGAGTGATTTGTTGTTCCATAGTGAGTGCCCCAGAATAAATTTTTGAGTCTTATAAAACTATAGCAAAAATAAGAGTTTTAGCCACTCTATTTTTAGGTTCTAAAGAAGGGAGTCTAGCCACTATCCAAATTGTGATTTTGCTTGAAATGAGGGGAAAATTTGAAATATTATGCGGTTCCGAGTAGCTTATTAGGGAAATTCGAATCCTTATATTCATAATTTTTTAAGAAAGGGGCATTTAGGTAATAGTATAGGGAGGTTATCGTTATATTTGTTTTTACAAATGATTAATCTTTTGTTACTATCGTAACGTTGTTTGTAGTCGTTTTATTATCATTTTATTTTCTTCTTGTTAAAGGGTTACATACTATGCAAGCGAAAGCTTCTAATCCCATTATTTCCTTTTTGAAAGCCTGGTTCGGCGATTTTCAAAGAGAAGAGCTCAAAAAATTTCTAAAGCTGGGAGTAATTTTTGCTCTCGTAATCGGTGTCTATTGGACATTGCGTCCTCTTAAAGACTCCATCTTCAGCTCAATCGTAGGGGTAACCTATCAGCCAATGGCTAAGTGGGTTTCTCTTATCGTATTGTTCCCTCTCGTGATTATTTACAACAAAATGGTTGATAAATTTTCTCGTGAAAAGTTGTTCTATGTAATTGGCGGAGCCTATATTCTTGGTTCAATCATTTTCGGCTTGTTGTTCTACCATGGCACCATCGGCCTTGCAAATACCACCGTTGATTCTAGCCGTTGGATTGGCTGGTTCTGGTATGTATTCGTAGAAAGCTATGGTTCAATCGTAGTTGCTTTGTTCTGGGCATTCGCTGCAGACTTAGTAAGCCCTAACTCAGCAAAACGTGGCTTCCCCTTGGTTGTTATGTTTGGCCAGTTGGGCGCAATTCTCGGGCCTAAATACCTCACCCCATTGGGTAAAAACGTTTTCGGAACCAGTGCTCCAACCGTATTAATCTGCGGTATCTTGATTGGTCTCATGATGCTCTGCGTATATATCTTTATGAGAACTACCCCTAAGAGCGAAATGGCTGGCTATCACACCCATGATAAAGGTGCGGCAAAAGAAGTTGAGCCTGGATTCTTTGAAGGCTTAATCTTGATGGTTAAACAACCATACTTGCTTGGTATCTTCGCGGTAATTGGTATCTATGAAATCATCATCACCATCATCGATTACAACTTCAAATTCTTGGTTATGAGCGAATACGCTACCGAAACTGCTCGTTCAGCATACTT
The DNA here is from genome assembly GCA_964392765.1 of uncultured Pseudomonadota bacterium. Taxonomy (GTDB): domain Bacteria; phylum Babelota; class Babeliae; order Babelales; family Vermiphilaceae; genus BTUB01. The sequence continues at coordinate 2,158 of CAYMRF010000070.1, read as the reverse complement.
GGGCGACTATGCAGTGTGGGTGAACGTGGTATCATTCCTTTGCTTGCTCTTTGGTATCAGCAATATTCAACGTCGTTTGGGTATTAAAGTATCATTGGTGTTAATGCCATTCATCGTACTTGCGATGGTATGGAGCTTCAAAGCATACCCAGTAGTACACGTTCTGTTCTGGATCATGGTTGCGGCAAAAGCAATTAACTATGCCTTGAATGGTCCTGCATTGAAAACTCTCTACGTTCCAACCAGCCATGATGTGAAATATAAATCTCAAGCATGGATTGAAACCTTCGGTTCTCGCGGTTCAAAAGCTGCAGGCTCAGGCGTCAATATGATGCAATCATCTTTCACCAAGAAGATGGGTGCAGAAGCTGGCTTAACCGCCTTCATCGCATTCTCATCATATCTTTCATTCGGATTGATTGCAGCATGGGTCTTGGTAGCTCTCTATCTTGGCAAAACCTATGAAAAAGCAGTTGAACAAGACAAACTTGTTTGTTAAGACTGCATAATATGATATCTTAAAAAAGAGCCTTCCTGTTTATTCAAGAAGGCTCTTTTTCTAAATGAGGTTTTTAAGGAGTGGGGTGGTAGCGAAGACGGGGTAAAATTACTAAAAGTATGTTTAAGCGGATTATCCGCTGAGTAAAGGGGAAATCTCTATGAGGTTGAGGGTTGCCAATCTCTTTAAATCGTTATTTGATGTTGAGCCGCATGAGCGTCTTAAGTTACTGCTTTTAACGGTTACCTTTTTCTGTGTCATCGCTTCTTATACCATCTTAAAAGAATTAAAAGATTCCATATTCGTAGTAGTAGTGGGTAAATCCTACATTCCCTATGCAAAATACGCCTCCATGTTTGTCCTTGTTCCGGCCATTTTGCTTTACTCGCTTCTGGTGGACCGCTTACGCCGTTATCACCTTTTATACGTTTACAGTATTTTTTATGGCGTTTTAGGTTTAGTCTTTGCTTTTCTTATAAGCCATCCGGTAATCGGACTTTCGAATACCGATTCCAGCCCGTATCGTATATTTGGATGGTTTTTCTACTTCTTTGTAGAGGGGTATTCTCCTTTTATGGTGAGTGTGTTTTGGGCATTCGCTAACTCTATAACTGATCCAGAAGAAGCAAAGAAAAATTATGGACTGATGGTTTCGGGTTCCAAATTGGGCGGAATGGTGAGCGCGGGGTTGGCATGGGCTATTTTAAGCCATTCAAATCCTCTGGCTGCTTATGTGAGCTCTGATATTGCGCGCCACCAACTATTGCTTGCTTATTCTGCCATGATGGTTCTGGTGGTTCCTTTTGCAATTATGGCACTCATGAAAAATGTTTCAGGTAAATATTTGCATGGTTATGAGGCCGCTTATCAGGTAGAAAAAGAGCGTAGTAAGACAGGTGATGAAAAAACTGGCCTTTTCGCGGGTCTTAAAATGTTTATTAAATACCCGTATTTGCTGGGTATTTTCTGTATGGTTTTTTTCTACGAGATCATTAATACGGTTTTAAACTATCAAAAGGTGGGTATAGCGCAGGCTAACTCAACGTCTGTTTCTGATATCAGTAGCTTTCTCTTTCAAATCATCTTCTGGACCCATTTAATAGGGTTCCTCATATCATTCTTGGGTACTAAAACCTTGATGAATAGGCTTGGAGAGCGCTTATGCCTCTTGCTGATTCCGGTGGCTACTGGTTTGCTTCTTTTTTACTTCATGTTTAATTATACCCCATTTGGGCTGCTTTCAATCTTTATAATCATGAGAGCAATCAACTATGGATTTAGTTATCCTGTGAGAGAAAGCCTCTATATTCCGACCGTTAAAGAGATTAAATTTAAATCTAAATCCTGGATTGATGCATTTGGCAGTAAGTTTGCTAAAACCACTGGTTCAACCTTTAACGTTTTTGCCGAATACCTAGGGGAAGCCCTAATTTTTACGGCTTACGGTATCTTTTTTGCCGGGGTCATAGGAATCTGGGTAGTCGCTGCTATCCTTCTGGGCAAGCGGTTCGAAAAGGCGGTAGCCCGTAATGAGGTTATTGGAGCCGAAAAAGAATAATCCAGCCTACGCTTATTCCGTCTTCGCCAAGGCTACGCCGGACAAAGCCGGGCAAGCGGAGTTTATCCTGAGCATAGTCGAAGGGGCGGACTGGCGATCCT
>CAYMRF010000069.1:0-5547 GCA_964392765.1 uncultured Pseudomonadota bacterium | reverse complement strand
AACTCAATGGTTTGAATTTCAGAGCCGTAACTGAGAAAGTTTTTGATTTGAAGCTTTAATGGGATCATTTTCTATACTTATTGTATCGCATGCCCACTGGCTGCTTCATCTCTATGCTCTGCATTTTCAATCTTTTGCTGAAGCTCTTGGATAATGCAGACCGCATGCGCTTCCCGAGCTCCTATTGATCTATCTTGAATTGCTATTTGATGTGCTAAAAGCTCTTGCCATTGGCGCACAGTACCCTTTGACGTTTGTACTGGCGTGCCATTTTTTTCTCGATAAGCTCGGCATGCAGCCTCGTTAATAACCTTTAATTCCTGTGATTTTAAATTACTAATTTCTGCTTCGATAGTAGATTTAATTGATTTATCAGGAAGATCTTTATTTTCTTTTCTTTCCAGCATTTCTTTATAAAACTCGTATGCTCGCCCATGAAGGATTGAAAGTTGTTTTGCACTTTCTTGGAAGCGCGCAAGTCTTTGCTCATGGGTTGTGAGCATTGCAAATCCCGTGCTTGCAATAAAGACACTAAAAGAGAGCACTATATTCTTCATAATTCAGCCTTTCTGGTCAAAAAGTTAAAATTTTTCATAAAAAGGTAGCATGAGACTAGCATGAAAGCAACGAAAGATCTTTACTATCAACTATTTTGCATGCCTAGGCTGGATCAAAAAAATTGATATACTAGCTTTTAAATAGTAAACATTTTTTTAGGAGATCATCATGAAGAAATCGATAGGTATTCCATTAGTAATTGGCATGTTATTAAGCATGCCCGCATGTTTTTCACGAGAAGGCAAAGATATGAATAAACGCACCACGCTCCCTTCAACCTTGCAATATGAAGTAATTCAAGAAGCAGAGAAGGGTGCTAAATCACCACAAGTGGGTGATTGGGTAAATGTCCACTATACCGGATGGATCGCCGATAAAGATGGCAATCCAATGATGGATAGAAAATTTGATAGCAGTGTTGACCGCAACACACCATTCCAATTTATCATTGGCAAAGGCCAAGTGATCAAAGGATGGGATGAAGGGGTAGCACTTATGAAAGTAGGCGAAAAACGCCGCTTAATTATTCCCGCAGCGCTCGGCTATGGTGCGCGTGGATATCCTCCAGTAATACCAGAAAACGCAACGTTAGTTTTTGATGTTGAATTACTCGGCGTTAAATAAATAGTAAAGGCGATTGAGATGAATGATAGTATTTTTAGAGAATATGATATTCGGGGCAAAGTTGGCTCTGAACTGATCATCGATAATTGCTATGATCTTGCACGCTCAATCGCCTTTTATTTTAAACGCGAAAATACCCGCGTTAAAACAGTCTTGGTAGGTATGGATGGGCGTTTAAGCTCGCCGGCTATCAAAGAAAAAATTGTTACTGCGCTTCAAGAGAGCGGTTTAAACGTTATCTTCATCGGCATTTGCCCATCACCGGTCTTGTATTTTGGATTACATACCTTGAGCGTGGACGCAGGGCTTATGATTACTGCTTCGCATAATCCGGGCGAATATAATGGTATAAAAATCTCGCTGGGAACCCAGTGCATTTGGGGAAAGCAGATCACAGAGATTCGTGATCTGTATCGAAATCAGAAGTTTTTAACTTCAAAGAGCAAGGGAAGTTATCAAGAACAAGCACTCATTCCTGCTTATATTAATTGGCTTAAAGAACATTTTTTATCGTTGATGAATATGAATTTGGCTGTTGCTATTGATTGTGGCAATGGCGCAGGTGGCAGCGTTTTACCAGATTTAATTAAAGCAATGCAGTGGAAGCATATTCAATTGCTCTGCGCTGAGGTTGATGGCACCTATCCCAATCATGAAGCGGATCCGGTAGTAGAAAAGAATATGCAGCATGTAAAAGAAGCGCTTGCAAGCTCCAATGCTTCTTTGGGAATTGGATTGGATGGCGATGCTGACCGCATGGCAGCGATGACTAAAACGGGATTTTTAGTGCCCGGAGATCAATTGCTGGCAATTTTTGCTCAAGAACTTTTAAAGGTACATCCTAATAGTGCTGTGGTTTTTGATGTAAAAGCGTCATCAGGGCTGATCGAATTTTTGCAGCAATGGGGAGCAAAACCTTGTATTTCTCCCTGCGGCCATGCAATTATTAAAACTCGAATGGAAAAAGAGCACGCACTTTTGGCCGGAGAACTCAGTTGCCACTTTTTCTTTAAAGATAAATACTTTGGTTATGATGATGGAATCTATGCTATGATGCGTTTATTCGAGATCGTTCAAGAATCAGCCAGCCTACGCTTATCCGGGCATTCCGGCTCGGCAAGCTTCGGCGGCCAGGGGACGTCTCTTGACGAATTATTAAAAGTATTTCCAAAAAAATATAGCTCTCCAGAAATTCGCATTGCATGTGAAGAAGATAAAAAAGAAACTATTATCAATCATCTGATTACTTTTTTTAAAAACCAAGCGGATGCGCAGCTTTTATTAATTGATGGCCTACGTGTTACGCTTGCCTATGGATGGGCTTTGGTGAGACCATCTAATACCCAGCCGGTTATGAGCATGCGTTTTGAGGGGAATTCACCTGCAGAGCTACAAAAAATTAAAGAAGAGATAGCAGTATTATTGAGTAATTTTTTTGATAACCAGATGTTAAAAAAAGAACTAAAACTGTAATGGAATAACGTGCATACTAAACGAAAGATCGGATTACATCTACGCCTTACTAAAACTATTAATGATCTTGCCGAGCGTGCAGCGGAATTACAGTTGCCGATTTTTCAATGTTTTTTTATTCATCAAACCACTAATCAATTTGCTACTGTTTCAGATGAAGAAATTGCGCAATTTCTCAAACAATGGCGCAAAAAATTTGATCAGCTTTATTTGCATGGATCCTACTGGATCAATTTAGCCAGCGCTTCTACCAGTAATCGAATTTTAATGCGAGAATTAGAATTAGCAAAAAAATTAGAATTTACCCATATAATTATGCATCCAGGCTCTGCGCGTAAAACAGGAAAAAAGGCAGATGGTATTGCAGCTATTGCTCGCAAGCTTAATGGTATTCTTAAAACTGAAACCGATATTACAATGGTGCTAGAAAATACCGCCCATGCTGGTCATTCTATTGGAGGAGATCTCCATGATTTTCTTTTGTTGCGAGAGCGGCTGGATCATCCTGAAAAAATCAAATTTTGCATTGATACCGCGCATGCCTATTCCTACGGCTATGATATTACTCAACAAAAATCTCAAGAGCATTTTATAAATTTAATCCAGAAATGTGTTGGATTTGAGAATGTTGCGCTTCTTCACATGAATGATATTAAACAGGAATGCTGCTCGCGCATCGATCGCCATGAAATAATTGGTGAAGGCAAATTAGGGCCTATTTTACCTGAGTTTATCAATCGCGATGAATTAAAGCAGATTCCGATTATTATGGAGTTGCCGGTGATGGATCCAAAAGAAGAAGAAAAGATTCTTGAAATGGTACGAAGCTGGGATAAAAAATAATCCTTCGAGACGCACCGTGCGGTGCTCCTCAGGATGAAAAGGAAAAAGTAATGAAGATAGTAATCAATGGATTTGGCCGCATTGGCCGCACTTTTTTGCGTACCATTTTGCAAGATGCCAATGCACGCAAAAAATTAGAAGTAGTTGCCATCAATGTGGGGCCCGCAAATATTGAATTCACCGCTCATATGTTTAAATATGATACCATCATGGGCGCTTATCAAGGTGACGTGCAGATGAAAGATAGCATACTCATGATCGATGGCCTTTCAATAAAAATTTTTGCAGAAAAAGATCCAGCCAATTTACCATGGAAACAACTGGATATCGATTGGGTAGTGGATGCGTCAGGCGCTTTTACTAAACGTGAAAAAGCAGAGTTGCATCTCCAATCTGGTGCTGAAAGAGTCCTAATAACTGCGCCAGCAGTTAATGAAGATGCAAGTATTATCCCCGGCATTAACTTAGAAACCTATGATGCAAAGAAACATCGGATTGTTTCATTGGGCAGCTGCACTACCAATGCTTTTATTCCGATGCTCAAAGTAATTCATGACACTTTTGGCATTACTAATGGTTTTATGACCACCGTGCATGCCTATACTAATTCCCAAGTGCTTCTGGATGTAGAAGCAAAAAGTTTACGCTTATCGCGTGCTGCTGCACTTAACATAATCCCAACTACTACCGGTGCATCAAAAATGCTAGCAAAAGTATTGCCACAATTAGGTTCTCTTATTAAAGCAACTTCGCTTCGTGTGCCAAATGGCATGGTTTCACTCATTGATTTAACCGTGAACACCCAAACAACCCTTTCTGCTCAATCGCTCAATGATGCCTTTGCAAAAGCAGCGCAATCCAATCTTAAAAATATTATGGCCGTTTGCTCTGAGCCCTTAGTCTCCAGTGATTTTAAAGGCAATTCTCATTCGGTGACTATTGATGCATTATCAACTGATGCGGTTGGTAATACCGCAAAAGTACTTGGCTGGTATGATAATGAATGGGGTTATAGTGAGCGCTTAAAAGATTTTTTAATGTTTGTAGCATAAAAAGAGGCCAGCCTTCACTGGCCCTTATTTATTTACCGCCTAGTTTGGCCGGTTTTTTCCAATTTTCTTGGTCAACATATGCAGCAAAGAGGGGAATATCCACGCCTTCTCGCTTTATCCAAATATAAAATGGCTTATCGATAACCAGATGTTTAGGTTCTTTATCGTGAGGAAGCATGCATCTAAACTCTACGGTAATGGCAACCGCGCTTTGCGCGGCGGCACCTTCTTCATTCATTTGAAATTTAGTTTGTTGCAGTGCTTGCGCAATTTCAAATCCACCACCAAATTGTAAACCCAGCAGCCAGCTAATGTCAGGCTTTTCATTAATATCTACCATAGGAAAGAGGATATCTTTATAATTACTTGTATAAGTAAGATTTCTTTCATCAATAGCTGTGAGATATTCTATTAACTTAAAATCATCAAGAATTGGCCTATCTTCTGCCATCATAATATAGATGGTATCTTTATTTTCAGCTTCAATAATAGCTACTTCTTGATCATAATATTTTTTTACTTTGCAATGAGTATTGGTAGGCATTAGTACCGCCGGATACTCTTTCTCATCAACAAAAAGGGTGCTTTCTGTTCCCTTTTCTTTCCACTTGAGAAGTATATCAACAACGGAAGCAATCGCACGATTACCCGGATGATTATTTTCAAAAGGTTCTAATTGAATATCAAAGCCTCTCTCTTTAAGAAACGCATTAACTTCTTGAACGTCGGCGGAAATTATGGAAGAAAGTTCTTTCTCGCTCAACAGTGATAGTTGATCTTTAAATGGCCAAAATTGATCGGTAAAAACTTGCTGTTTAGCATTGACCGTTTGCCACATCTGCTGTGGATCAAGATAATGTTTATGAGCAATGGAAAGAACGGAAAGGATTGGAAGTAGAACAACAGTATAAGACATGTTAGATCCCCACATTTATGTTGTTAGTATTGTTACCATTATGGTTTAATGATAATTGCAATAAATGTGATGTCAATAGAC
>CAYMRF010000068.1:0-5768 GCA_964392765.1 uncultured Pseudomonadota bacterium | reverse complement strand
ATTCTTTACTTGCTGCCCTTCTTAGGAATACAAATTACCGGCATTTTGGGTGCCGCCGGAATTGTGGGTATTGCGCTCGGATTTGCAGCCCAAACGAGCATATCCAATATTATAAGCGGGATCTTTCTCATCATTGAAGATTCGTTTGAAATTGGTGATAAAATAATGTTTGATAACAAAGTGGGCACCGTAGATTCCATCAATATTTTTTCAGTCTGCTTGCACACCGATGATAATAAGCTTTTTCGAATTCCCAATGAAGCGTTACTCAAAAATTCTTTCATTAACCTTACTTATTTTCCTAATCGTAGATTAGATGTAAAAATTACCATTCCGCATGATATTAAAGCTGCAGAAGCACTGGCAATTATTGAGGATGTGGTTAAAAACAATAATCATTTTTTAAATAACCCTGCACCCACGTTTGCAATAAAAGAGAGCAAAAATATTGGAACGGTGATTGAAGTGCAAGCATGGGGCAAGAAGGTAAAAGTTGATGAATCCTATTCTCAATTTACCACACACTTAAAAAAGCGTTTTGAAAAAGAAAATATTATCGGTGGAATTACCGTTACTAATTAAACTAGATTTATTGATTTTTCTTAAGATCTTTCAATAGCTTTCTTTTCTCTAAATAATTATGCACCGTATTGAAGCCAAATGCAGCAGATGCAATGCCAGCGCCTGCAGTCGCTTGAGGAGAAAACCAATTAAATTTCCATGAAAAGAATGTGAATGAAAAACTACTCATCCAGGCCAATCCCCATATAATTGATTTTCTTTGAGCACTTTTCGCTTTTAGAAGAACTTCTTGATTAGCTTTTTCTTTTTGTTGCACTTCAAATGACCTATCTCTATATCTCGGTAGAGCTCTGCGCGAGTATTCAAATGTGTCGCCGTCCGAAAGGAGTTCCATCATCTCAGGAATAAGCTCTACAAAAGCCTTGCCAGCTTTTCTTCGCTCTAATTGCTCAAAAATTTCATTGAATAATGCTAAATTCCCCGTTAAATTTTCTGCTGTTTTCAAAAGAATGGTTCGTTCTTTAATTCTTTGTTTTATTTCTTGCTGTAGATCTTTTAAAGATAAATCTGGCTTAAAGATGCCACCTTCTATTTCCATCAAATCCGAGTCACTGGAATTTTCTTTCTTCCCCTGAAATAGCAAATCGCTTTCACTTAGGGCTCTTGCAACTAACCCTGTTACTCTTGCATCAAGGTTATCGAGCACTCTAACGCGCTGCTCCATGCCAGAAAGGGGCAACGTACAAAAGAAATAAAACAATAAAAGTAAAAATTGTATCATGGGAGCCTTTACCATATGAAATTTAAGCATAATAAACAACTTTATAATTTTTTTGTTTTTTATGCAAATAGAAGTCTTTTTGAAAAAAAATTAAAAGCTACTATACTGAAATATATGAAAACTAACCTCCTCGATAGCGTTTTTAACTTTATCGAATCGAAGAACCTTATTCCCGATGCTAGCACAATCATTATTGGTTTATCTGGCGGCCCTGATTCTCTCTTTCTATTACATGCTCTAGCTCAATTAAGCGTTGAAAAAAATTTAACTCTCATCGCCGCTCATTTAAACCATGGATGGCGCGCAGAAGCCGGTCAGGATGAACAGCTATGCAAAGAGCTCTGCCTCCAATTAAACGTCCCTTTTGTGAGCAAAAAACTCAGCGAGCTTAATCTCATTATTAAATTCAATGGTTCAAAAGAAGAGATCGGCCGCAAAGCGCGCCGCCTGTTTTTTGAAGCTTTAGCAAAAGAATATAATGCTCAAGCCATTGCTCTTGCCCATCATGCCGATGATCAGATGGAGACATTTTTTATTCGCCTAATTCGCGGCGCATCCCTTGCAGGCCTTGCGGGCATCAAAGCAAAAGATGGCCTTTATATTCGCCCCTTACTAGAAACTAAAAAAGCAGAGATTCTTGCGTATCTTGAATCTCATAACATTCCCTATGCAACTGATGCATCAAATGAATCAGCAGACTATTTGCGCAATCGAATTCGCCATTCAGTAATTCCTGCATTAAAACAATGTGATGATCGCTTTGATGCAAATTTTGCAGCTACCCATGAACAGTTGCAACAAACTGAAGAATTCCTCCAACAACTGGCCCAAAAAATGTTTGCTGAAATATCAACTCCTCAAGGCATTGATATTTCCAAATTGCTTGCGCTGCATCCGGTTATGAGAACGCGTGTGCTGATTCTTTGGCTTATTGCAGCAAAGGTACCCTTTATTCCTTCGCAAGGATTTTTTGATGAAATAATCCGATTTCTTGAAAAGCCTGGCACTGGCGAGCATAATTTTTATGGAAAATGGAATATTAAGAAATCGCGCGAATGCGCATCTATATCACTTTCTTGATACAAACTCATTGTCTTTAATATAAAATCGCAATAAATCATCAATCGCTTTAGAAATACCAATTCTTCCGCTCGCGCCAATATCATGTTTAGCACCCGGCGGCGCATCAAGCACGTATAATGGGCCTTTTTTGGTCACATCGATCCCATTAAAATCCCTATTGATTGAAAGTGCTTGTGTCAGTTTTCCCGGACCATTAGTGAGTTGCTTGAGCGTATGCATATGCCGTTTGTGCTGCATATATTCAATGCCTTGAATGGGTTCCAGAGCGCGAATTAAAACTCCCCCTGCTGGCACTCCTTTTGCACGAGAAACAAAGTTTAAGCAAAAATGCATACCATAGGTGAAATAAACATAGGCATGGCCTATGGGACCATACAGCGGGGCATTGCGCACGCGTTTGCCACCAAATGCATGGCTTGCCTCATCATAGATGCCCATATAGGCTTCTGTCTCTACGATGCGGCCTTTAAGAATTGTGGTGTCATCAATTACGCGCACAATAATTTTGCCTAATAATTCTTGGGCAACTACTGCGGTGTCTCGTTCATAAAATGCATTTTTTAATATTTTCATATATTTCAGTATTGCTCATATCAAAATTAAATCAATTCGATGAAACTAGAAATGGTAGTGCAAATCGCCTACACTAATTTTAATAGTGCATTGCAAAAAAAGGCAGAGCATGGAAGCACAAAGAAGAAAAGTAATAATCATAAGCACATCAGTTTTACTCCACGCGGCAGTATTGATATTGCTTTTGATCATCTATACTTCGCCCGAACATGAATGGATCTATTTTGATACAACGCAAACTTCAATAAACACGCCTGAAACTATTTTCTCCGAGCCAATGCAACAATTTTCCGAACCGAACACTTCTACTTCCCCAATGCCGCAGCAAGAAGAATGGGCTCAGCTTAATCCGCGCGCGAGTACCCTGGGCGGATCGATGGATTTGCTGAATGAGAATTTTGGTGTTGAAAGCGAATCAGGGGATAAATGGAGCGAAGAAGATGCACCCGGCAGTGAAGAACCAGAAGTGGCGCAAGAAACCCAGACTGATACTCTTTTTAAGCCCGCTGCAATGAGCAACGGTTCGGCAGATCAATACGAAATAAAGGCAGACATAATTTCTTCTGATTCGCAAGAACTAACCAACGAACTAAAAATCGCATTATCCCCCAGGAAAAAAGCTGCTGCCAAAAAGCGGCAAGCCCAACAAGCATTAGCCGGTATTACCAAAGGTTACCTGGAGCAATTAAAGCATGAGGGTGAAAACCTCATTAAAACCATCGGCGGCGATCCTACCAAAATGCCAAGCGCCGAGCAATTAAAATACGAGCGTTATTTGGCCAAAATACAATGGTGCCTGCAAAACACGCATAACATTAATCGCGATAAATGCGAATCGCATGGCCCACTGGAGGCAAATATGCGCGTTTACTTCACACTGAGCCGAGCAGGAAAAATGGCAGATTTTAAAATCATTCAATCATCCGGTAACGCTTTTGCTGATAGATATATTCGATTACTTTTTGAGCAAGCGAGTCTCTCATTTCCTCCCGTTCCTGCATACATAAAAGAAGATCCGTATCAGTTATTATATTCGGTATTAATCTGTTGGAACGTAGCCAGTCCTTTATCTATGGGATTAATGCGGGAATAAATTATGACTCTTGCAGAATTAAAAATAAAAAAAATATTCTAAGAAAAGTTAATAAACCCCATTTTCCTAAGGAGAACCTTATGAAACTTTTACAATCAGCGTTAGCACTTTGCATTTTGTGCTCTTCATTTGCTTTAGCTTCTGAGCCAAAAGATAAATGTGGTTGCAACAAACCAAAACCAGCAGCAGCTCCCGTGATGAAGCCAGCTGCCGTTCCACAAAAATCTGCTGCAGCAGCTCCATGCGTAAATCCAGAGCAAAAAGCTCCAAGAGGATAATATTCTCTCATAAAAAAAGGGTGAGTTTCGGCTCACCCTTTTTTTATGACTAAAATAATAGGGCTCTTTTAGAACCCGTTCGGGTCGATGGAGCGCAGCGAATGGAGACCTCTCCACTCATCCCCTTTCAGGGATTCTATCGAGGCGAACGGTTGGTCCGTTCGTTTCGAGCGAGCAATTATGCGAGTCGAGAAATCTATTTAAAAATTATGCTACTTTGAGCGTCCATCTTCCACCACATCAGTCAGCAACGCTAATACTAAAGCGCCAATAGCCATCACCACATCGCGCACGGCAATATCAAAATAGGTAAGCATTGAAAGCAAGTTGAATACAATCAAAAGAAGCCAGGTCATCGCTAAATATCCGCCAAGCCTGGTTGCAAAAAAGAGAATCATTAAGCCAATAACAATTTCAACAACGCCAACGCCCCAGATAAAATGCTGCGCATTGAGCATAGACATCTTAAGCAGCATCGGCGAAATATATTTTGGCCACTGGGTAACCAGATTTAAAAATTTATCTGCACCGGCGACCATAAAAAGCAAGCCATAGGTAACTTTAAGTAACCACCATGATTGTTTTACTTTGCCATATTCTACGGGAGAAAGATTCATAAAAACTCCTTTTTTTCTTCAATTAAGATTAGTTATAGACTAACTCTTTCGTATCATAGTCAATTGCCACAGTACAATAATTCCAACAATCATAGCAATATCATGGCCGATGACGATAAAGGAAGTGGGAGCAGAAAAAAGGTTTACAAAAATAATAAGAAGTAAGGCAAAAATAAGATAAATGCCATAGAGAATCCAACGAGTAAAAAGGAGAATCCCCGCAAGGATTTGGACTGCTCCAAAGAAGTGAAGTAAAAGATTACCACTAATGGGTAAAAAATGAGAAGCCGTGGCGCCGACAAATTGGTGCCAATCAGTTAACCGATTAAAAAACTTATCGGCCCCTACCAGAATAAAAAGAAAACCATAGGTGACCCGCAAAATCCACCAGGCTATAGAGAGCTTTTTGCTTGCAGAATTCATACTTTTTCCTTATTTTTATGATATACTACCTGTTGACCAAACGTATCGCAACCTATCAATTTTTAGAAGTATCCAACCATGAGCAAAAGAGATTTTTACGAGGTGCTTGGCGTTCCCCGCTCAGCAACTACTGATGACATTAAAGCTGCTTACCGCAAACTAGCTCTTAAATATCACCCGGATAGAAATCCCGGAAATAAAGAGGCTGAAGAAAAATTTAAAGAAGCTGCTGAAGCCTATGAAGTGCTTTCCGATGCTCAAAAACGTAAAACCTATGATCAGTTTGGCCATGCAGGCATGGGTCAAGGAGCTGGTTTTGGCCAGGGCCATGGCAATATGAACATGGAGGATATCTTTGCAAACTTCGGCGATATTTTTGGAGACATTTTTGGGGATCA
>CAYMRF010000067.1:0-5783 GCA_964392765.1 uncultured Pseudomonadota bacterium | reverse complement strand
CGCCAGCCAACCATAGCTCATTAGAGCGAAGGTTGGTGGGCGGTGCAGGATTCGAACCTGCGACCCCTAGTTTGTAAGACTGATGCTCTAGCCAACTGAGCTAACCGCCCCTAATTTCAGACTCAAAAATTGTAGAAGAAAAGAAGGCGAAAGTCAAAGCCATTTTGCATATTTCTTTATCATTTCGCTAAATTTACTAAACTTGGCAAGAGTAAGAGCGCGCTCAAACGCTCCAAAGAAGCCATCTAATCATATTTATGGTAATTTTTAATCTAAAGGATACTTATGAATGCAAAATCACTCATTTCATCATGGTTTGGTTTGGGCATGAGCATATATGTGCTGCAATACCCATTCCAATACCTATTTCAATTACTGGGAATGGAATCAATGCAAAGTCTTGCAGTAGCGATTGCAGCGTGTACAGCAGCCATGCTTTTCACTTATTATGCATATCCGCGCATTATGAGCCCTTGGTTTAAGATATATGCAATTATCACTGCCGTTTGTGCTTCGGTGTTCACCGCAGCTTTGTTTATTATAAGCAACCCAATGCTCAGAGAATGGCTCGGACATTTGATGCAAAGCATTTTCCAAACAGATAACATGCGCACCTCACTATTAACTATAACTTTTATTGTGGGTGGATTACTTCTTCAATGGGCTGCGTGGTATCTATTTATTACCCTCGGCAACAAGCAAATGATTAAATCATTAGAACAGAAAAAATAATTATAAAAATTATCGCATTTTAGAAGAAAGCCATGTTTAGATTGAAAAAATTAAAATACGTTTAATTAATAAGGAGTTCTGTAATGAAGAAAATGTTAATCTTAAGCTTGTTAGTTTCATGCTTACATCTTGCTGCAATGGAAGAAAAAGGCAAAGCAAAACTGTTAACCTTTGTAAAAGCTCAAAAAGGAGAAGATTTAAGCGCGTATCAAGATATTTTATTAAAGGTTTATCCAAAATACGCCAATAGTGAGGGTATTGCCGAACACCTTAGAGAATCATTAAAAGGTCCATTTGCGGTTCTTGCAAGCTGGGTTGGCCAAAAAGGAAAATGTTTTATTAAAGTTCAAGATGGACAAACGCCCGTTGGATTTTTAACCATTGAAGCATTAGATGAAGAGGGAACTCAAGTTGCCTTCCATCAATCTCCCTTATTGCCTGAGCATCTTGATAAAGTTGGGCAATATTTTGCCTATACCAAACAAGAATTTCCTCACGCAAAAGAAGTTTATGCAGCATGTTCTGATAAAGTTAATAAGATGAAAGAATTTGTTAAAGCTCTTGGATTTGTAGAAGATGCAAATTATCTTCCTACTAAAGAACTCATTCCAAATCCAGCAGGATTCCAAGGATACAAAAAATCACTCGAATAATAGGAACTATGAATAGATCAATTGTTATTATGGTGGCAGCAATTGCCACCATGAATTCACTCAAAGCAATGCAAAAATATCCGGAATATTATTTAAAAGCTCTATTTCAGCAAGAATACAAACTAAGGCCCGCCACGATTCGCATATTTGCTTTTTCAAAAAGAGAAGCTCGTGATAAATTACATGATTTAATCGAGGGCAAAGAGTATAGAACAGTTAGAGTACAAGAAGAAGGCTATGAACCAATTGAGCATAGCATGGAGCGTGCCTCTAAAAAGAGAAAAGTGATTACGCAGTCAATGGATCGTTCTCTTGAACACATTCGCCCTTCTGAACCACATAACAATGATTAATCGCATGCAGATCAACTAACGGTTCAATCGCTACTTGATGAAACAATCCCTCTGTATGATATTCTTTAATCTTTCCTAGTCCAAAACCGCGCGGAAAGATAAGCCCATCGCCGCTGGAGACTACCAGCTCTCCAATTTCCAGATTTGATAAATGGCTTACGTGATTAAGTGATCCAGACCATTCTTCATTGGCCCCTTGATAAATGCCAGATGCTTTACTTTGCACGCCATACGCGGCGACTTTGCATGATTGATCGGAGATTAAAACCACTTTGCTATAGTGCGGATATACCTCAGTAATTTTACCCACTAAACAATCCTTATAAATCACCACCATATCTTTTTGAGCGCCTGCATTGCTGCCTTTATCGATTAAAAAGAAATGGGATTGCTCAGAAAAATTTTTCACGAGTACTTGTGCAAGCAGTGCTTGCGTAAAATTATACCGCTGCTTAAATTCCACCAGCTCTTGCGTATCTTGCGCAAAGCTTATAATGCCATTGAGCTCAATATTCTGAGCAAGGATGGTATCCCGCTCTGCCTGTACCTGCGCTAATTGCTCTTGCAGCTGGGCAATCGATTTTTTATGAGCAAAATATTCTTTGATGGGAGTAGCAATGCGATTTTGAATCACTAAAGCAGGATACACCAAATATGATGAATAATGCTCAAGTGCACCCGGGCAAAAAAAGAAAACCCGTTGGGCAACGAAAAGAGAAAGTAATACACTGCCTGAAAGAAAGAATAATTTTTTATACCGCTTTGCAAATGCCATTATGGGTTCCCTATTCAATGGACTGCGGCCCAGCCTACGCTTATCCGGGCCTTCCGGCTCGGCAAGCTACGGCGGGCATTCTATTCGCCCTATATCACATTTTTAAAATTATAGAATTGACTGGCTAAATAGAATGAATGTTTCTTTTACCTGATCAACCGATGTTGAAGTTACCAATTTTTGGCGAACAAGAGAAGCATCGGGCAACCCTCTAATATAAAACGGTATATGCTTGCGGAATTGATAGAGGCCATGCGGACCATAATAGTTGAGCATATTATCTAAATGCTTAAGCGCATAGGCCATAATCTCTGGATTGGAAACGGTAAATGGCTGGCCTTGCGAATGAGCGCGAAGCTCTTCCAACTTCCAGGGCTTTGACCATATGCCACGGCCAATGAGAAAACCATCAACCCCGGTCTGCTCATAAACCAATTTCGCCGTAGCCCAATTAATCACGCCGCCCGAAACAATTACCGGCAATGAGATTGCCTTCTTTACTTGGGCAACTAAATTATAATCAGGACGCCCTTCAAACTTCTGAGTTTGTAAGCGCGGATGGATTGCAAGGGCATCAGCGCCACAATCTTGCGCAAGTTGAGCAACTTCAATCGCATTTTGGCATTTATAACCAGCGCGAATTTTTACCGTAAAAGGTACCGTACAAACACGGCGGAATTCTTTGAGAATGAGAGTAAGGCGGGGAATATCGGCCATAAGCGCCGATCCTGCACCAGATCCAATCACATTCTGAGCCGGGCAACCGATATTAAGATCGATCATATCAACCCCCTTTTCCAGTACTTTATGAACGGCACGCTCGATATACTCGGTCTTATTAGCCGCAAATTGGAAGTTAAGCGGACGCTCTAAAACATCAAATTCAAGCGCTTTAACCCCACCCTTCTCATTGGCTACTGAGCCCACATGCCGCATCTCTGAATACAGTAATTCATGCTTAGAAAAGTCTCTCACCAGTCTTCTAAACGGTGAATCGGTGATGCCATCTAAGGGCCCCCCAATAAACCGGGGAAAGGATAGATTGCTAATTTTAATAGTATCGTGCCAATAATTCATAAAAACAGTTGAAATAAGAGGGTAAAAAAGCCATTATTGAGCAGTATACGAGGGATTTGAAAATAACGCCACTCTAAAAGGAGATTTAGCCATGGTTATCGCACTTTTTCTTATTTTCTTTGCCTGCCCTATAATGGCTAGCCAACCAGCAAAAGAGGCTATCTCAGAAATTGAGATGTCTGATGTGGCAATAGCCACCATCCACCATGAAGCACCCATTGGAGTTACCTATTTTTCTCAAATATTTCCAAAAAAAGTAGCTAATGTGATTGATATAAATGATGTAATAGTTCGTCGAATTTTACGAGACACGGGCAGCAAAGTAATTATTAAGTTTCATGGAATGAACGGACCTGCCACTCATGAGCTTCTTCTAGATAAAAAAGAAGCCGAAAAACTTTTTTATCAATTACAGGCACAATATAGTTTATTAGAAAAAAATGAGTCAGAATGGTTGGAGCTCATAAAACAGCACCGCAAATAAAAGCAAAGGAGCCCATGATTATTTTACTCGTCGCATTTTTATTTACTATGCCCCTTAAAGCAATGATGATTGAAGGTGAAGAAACTCCTGATGTTGAGATGGTAGATCGGCCTCGCATGATCCGGCATAATTCACCAGAAGAAGTTTCACATTTTTTATTGATTTACCCTAATAAAGTAGTTAACGTGATTCGGGTAGAAAATCTCGCGCTGTTCAGAACAATACAGCTAACTCAAAATGGAATCCTGCTTGATTTTATGGGGGTCCGCAGTGAGGATGAACGAGAAGAAAGAATCGCCAGAACGCATGCAGCCATCGGATTTTTTATCTTCACTCAACGATATAATTTATTACGCCGAACACCTGAGCAATGGCTCGAAGAAGCCGGCAGATAATTTTCACTTGAATAATTAAATAAAAAAAATATAATTAATCGTGTTCATAAATTTTTTAATCAACGCTACAAAGGACACCATGAAATTTTATATTTTAATATTGTTATCTATGATCAGCGCACCAGTGGTAAGCATGTTAAATACTCATGCAAAACTTCCAAAAACCGTAGTTCACCCTGTTTCATCAAACATTGTAAATCATTCTACGATTTTTCACCCTGAAGAAATAAAAACTATTATTGCCGATTTTAAAACCAAAGATAATTGCTTCATCACCGTTTCAAGAACCATTACTGATGATGCTTCGGAACCAGAATATGAAGGAAGCATCGAAATACGCATGCAACATGAATCTCTTTCGCCTAAACAATCAGCAGAATTCTTTAAAGAGCTCGTAAAAGAATACAATTTATTTGAACAATCAAAACAAGCATGGCTCGAAGAAGCAAAGCAGCATCGTAATTAAAATTGATAGCTTGCTTTAATAGCCGGCCCATGTTTATCAAAGCAGACGCCCAGCGTGATATCCTGAGCAAGCTTTGTATCAATCACTTTATTAGCGGCAATACCATATAATGCCCCAAGCCCGGCACCGGCAACCATCTGAGAGAAATAGTGGCGGTTGCAATTTAAGAACACAATGCCAAGTGCCGCCGCAAAAAATGTGAGCGGCACGGCAATTTTATGCCCAAATCTCATGCCATATAAGGTGGCAATATAGACCGCTTGTGCCATATGCCCGGATGGGAATCCACCCATTGATCGCTTATGATCTTTAATGTACGTTTCATGCCACGGGCGTAAACAAAAATCAGCATCGAATGATTTAATAATATCTTTGCCAAAGATTACGAATGGGATGCCTAAGAAAAGCATCCATGCCGCTTCGCGCCATTCCGGATCGTTTGATAGAAATAGTTGTGATCCAAATAATACAATCGGAATCCCTACCCCAAATCGCACCAGCTCATGGCACCAGCAGGGTAATTGATTAATATTTTTATGGCTTGCGTGAGAAAAGAAGTGGCATTGAACTTTTTCATCGGCAAGCCGCGCCATTAAATAGACCGGAAGTGTTGCAGCGATTACGATAAATGATTCCCGAGAAACAAGATTCATATTAAGTAAGCACGCATCTTTTATTGCTTGGCCTAAAATATTAAAACCACCTCTCAAACATGGCGCATTACTACAAAATGGTTTTCTGGGCTTCTCACACGATTTGCAAATGTTTTCGGGCACATCAAAATACATTCTTTTATTTGATTGCATGCCATCAGCGCTAATGCAAATTATTACAATAACAAACAAGAT
>CAYMRF010000066.1:0-6296 GCA_964392765.1 uncultured Pseudomonadota bacterium | reverse complement strand
AAGTTCCTTTGACGGCCCCATATAATTTTACACCCTCATCAAGTGTAGAATACTTTATTTTAAAGGCATAGCTCAATATTAATAATTTATTTTGTTAAAAAACATGCATTTAAAAATAACTTTTTTGTTTTATTTGAAAATTTATGGCTCTTTACTCGCTCTTTAAAAATAGATAATCTTTGCATAAAGCAAAGTAAATCATCGCAAACAGAGAGATAGTATGTTTAAACAGCTTATGATTTCTATTTTTTTAATCAGTAATCCACTCTCCGGCATGGAATCTCCGGTAGGCTTATTTTCTCCCCATAAACCAGAAAAAGCAGTCGAAGAACATCGATTGTGCACCATTTGCCAAGAAGATATCTTGCTTCATGAAGCAGAAAGAAAGTTTCCCTGTTCTCATTCAATTCATAACCGCTGCTATCGTAATACCATTCTACATTTAGCGGAGCTGCATCAAGATTTCAACTGTCCTCTTTGCAAGTTTCCGGTGATTATTTCTCCTCATATACCCTCAAAAAATGAATTAGAAAGATTATCAGCAGCGGTGGCAATGAATAACCCTGCCGGAATCGAGCGGGCTACTCCTGATGAATCTATACGCATGCGTTGCTCAATTTTTGCACAATTTTTAAAACAAAAACCGATTACCGATCCGGTGCTTCATATGCTAGAAATATTATTTAATGATAGCATGTATGCGTGCAATATAATGCCTCGACTACCAACAATAATTGCACAACGCAATCAGTTGGATGAACAATTAAGCAATGCACTAGAAAAGTTAAGTATGCTTGAAAATTGCAATAAAGAAGTTGCCCCCTATATTTCTCAAGTAGCGGAACTTAAAGAGCAACTTCAAGTTTCCCAAAAAGATACTGAAGTCTATGAGGCAAAATTAACGCGCAAAAGAACTAAATTATCCCAATGTCGCCAGGAATTATCCCAACGCCGCCAGTTGCTGGAAATCTTTGAACCGGAATACCGCCAATCAATAGTCACCAAATGCCGTTTAAAAATAGGATTAAGTGCGTGCGCTGGTATTATGGCAGGCCTTGGTGTGCGCAGCTTTTTTGCAAATGAAACAGGGCCGGCCACTAAATCTGGCATTGCAGCAGGAACCGCCCTTGCACTGGTAGGATTTGGCGTAGCAGGAAATCACTTTACTGATGAAAGCAAACGCCTGGATGATGCGGTTGAAGAATCTGAGAATGAAGAATAATTAAGAAACTAAGAATTCAGGAATAGTTCTTTCTTTAGGTATTCAGCTTGATCTTTAAAGTCATAATGCCAACCATCATTTTCATTTGATTGGCCCTCTTTTATAAGATTATTAAGATATTCAAGATACGATTGTGCAATATATTTTTTACCATTGTGGCATAAGGTTTTTACTGCTGCCAAATCGGCTGCTTTTTCTTGTGCTCTAATAAAACACTTTAAGCTATTTATAAATAGAAGCGCTCCACTGGCTGCCGCCAGAGTGCCTGCAAAGCTTTTGTTTTGAAATAGATGGGCCGCAAAATGGTACTGAGCCAAAGAAAGGGCAGCTATCATGCCGGTCAATGCGATTGCTTTTGCATGATGTTTATGCACCACATGCGCAACTTCGTGATAAATTAACCATTTTTTCAAGTTGATGTCACAAGAATTTAGCAGATCTTCATTTAACCAGATTCCAAATAAGGTAAATGAATACAATTGCAAATCAACAAGACGCGATCCAATAGTATTCATTTTTTTAACCGATACCGCACGCGGATAGCCATAATCATCAAGTGCCTCTTGCACTAACGTTTTGTATTCGCTTGAAACCTCTTGATCTCCAAAAACCGATGCATATATTTTCTGCATCGGATTAGCTTGCATTAATACCGATGAGCTCAATATAAACAAATAAATATATCTATAAAAACGCATTAAAATCCTTCTTCTTTTAGCTTCTATTTACCCCATAACGGGTATAAGAAAAAGACCAACCAATAACTCATAAGTGCTATTGCGAGTGAAGTGTATGAGGCAGAATCATTGAAAAAAGTTCGAATTATTAGAAATACCACTAAATAGCCAAGACTGACTGTGAAAAACATTCCCCATTTAAGCCAAGAAGGTGGACTATATTTTTTATACATAATTTTCCTCAACAAAGCTATCCTACACCATTCTCTAAAAAAAATCTTGAAAAAATAGAACAAGAAGCACGAGAAATGGGCGCACATTGGTGCATTTGGATACCTTTGATTTTCAGACTAAAGATTTTTATCTTAAGCATGGCTATGAAATATTTGGAATATTGGATGATTGCCCTCCGGGCCATAAACGCTATTGTATAAAAAAGAAGCTGTAAAATTACTACTGGATGCAAGTTAAAACTACTTGAGCAAAATATAGTAAGAAATTAAGCTAGTGCTATAATGTTTAATAATATTTATCGAGTTCCTTTTGAATGAAAGAGCACACATGAAATTGCACATGATAAAAATTTTCGTTCTCAACAGTTTATTAGCAGGAACTATAACTGCTATGAATCAGCAACAAAAAGATGTTAATTGGCATTGCCCGGAACATACACAAAGCAAAACCGCTCTTGCGGCTCTGGCAATGTCAGAAGTGGGATTAGCGGGCGTTGCAGCCTATGTTGGATTAAAAAATGCTCCAAGCGTGAATCAATTATTAGGAAATAGCGATAACACTACGGCAGTCACTATCGTCGGCGGCTCTTTAGAACAACGACTTGCAGCACTTCAAACACAGCAACCCAATCCAACCAAATGCTTAAGATATTTTGCCTTAAGTGGACTTTGTCTTTATGGTGCTGGAAGTACTCTTTTAAAAATTAAAAATTATCAGCAATACCTGCAACAAAGACATGCTAAACATCATTGTTTAACAAATCATCAAAATACAAATAATTAACTCTATAGCCAGTAAAAATATCTATTATAGGCCCGATCAAGTAAATATTTAAGAAGAAAAGAAACAAGCCCAACTTTACTCGGCACATACACAGTCTTTTTTTCTGCTTGAATGCCATTAATAATTTCTCTGCCTGCTTGCTCAATTTGATTGCTTAACGACATCTTCTATTTGCTTATAAACTGCCTCAGGGTATTCTTCTTTAATATCTTCTAAACTCACCTCGCCGCCTTCAACAGCTTGAATGATTGACTGTAAGCTCAACGAAGTTAAAGATTTAACTGGATAATATTTCTTTATTAAACCCACAAGTCGTTGGTCCTTATACCTGAGAGCATCATCATATAAGCTTCTATTACTAACCACCCCTGACGCCATTTTAATTGAAATCTTCTCAAATGGATTTGCACCTTTTTGTAACATTAACTCTAAAAGTTGATAGAGTGGCTCTTTTTCCAATTCTTTTTCCACATTATTGCGTCCCAGTTGCTTAAAAGCAGACACGAAATCGTTAATCTCTCTTATTCTGTTGTAGGCTTCTAACAAAGGGCTACGACCAAATAAATTTCGTTCATTAGGATCAAAAGTACCTTGTTTCACTAATTCGATTGCTCGTTCGACATCACCATAATTTAAGGCTTGCAGAACAGTATTTTTAACTGGCGTAGGTATTGGCTCTTGGTCATCGGAAAACTCAATTGGGGTATAGTCAGGCAAATAGGATGTATACATAGGCCAAGCAAACGATGATGAGGCAAGAAGTACCACTCCTATGAGGTTTAATAATTTATGGTTCATATTTTTTCCTTTTATTTGTTAATTTCAGCTCTTTTTACTATAAAAAAAACTGCAACACCGCAATTACCTCTATAAGAATAGAATAGGGCCTTTTTCATACAAAAATCAATATTATTAAATATATAAATTTATTGCAATATGAAATTATCCTATGGTAACCTAATAAATAATAGGGAAAGAGTGTTTTAGACCCCATAACACCTAAAATAAAAGAAGAATAACCATGAATTTAAAACAAATAGTTTTAGTCTGTATATCACTCATAAGCATTACATCATATATTAATTGCGGGATTATCTTTAAGCCGGTGGTTACCAATACCAATGATTCAGGGCCCGGATCTCTACGCGAAGCAGTTAAGCGATCAGATGAAAACCATGGCATGGTACCGAATATAATTAATTTTAAAATTCCAGGAAATGGGCCTTTTACGATTAATCTTTTGTCAGATATCATTATAGAAAGATCAGCAGAAATTAACGGCTTTTCACAACCAGGAGCAAGCCTAGGTAATGAGCTAATAACTATTACTGGCGGAGAGTTAAAACCGCAATCGTCAAGAATAAAAATTCAAGGAATCAAGCAGGTTCATCAAATTTATCAACCAAAAACATTGCGCGAACAAGCTATTGCTAATATTGCAAAGCAAGTTAGAAATAGACGGTTAACACTCGAACAGGCCGAACTGCTTATTCCATCCGATTTACATGACGAACTTAATGCAGCCATACGAAATGCTATTTCTCAGGAGATAAAAGATGCTCCAAAAAACATACCCACGAGCTAAAAGTCTAATCTTTAAAACCCTTTTGGATGCATCTTATGCCATTCAGTTGCTTGCTCATACGCATGCGCTGCTTGGAACATCGTGCTTTCACCCAAATGAGGCGCAATTAATTGGAATCCAATCGGCAAATTAGTTTTACTCAATCCGCATGGAATAGAAATTGCCGGGTTGCCCGAAAGGTTCATCGCGCAGGTAAAGTAATCTTGCAGATCCATTTGCAACTTATCCACATCAAATGCACCGAATTTAAATGCCGGCGCTGGATGAGTTGGCATAAGAAGCAATGTGCACTCTTTAAACGCATCGGCAAAACCTTCGCGCATCATCGATTGTACAATCTTAGCTTTTTTATAATATGCATCTGCATGGCCTGCTGATAGCACATAGTTACCAATAATGATTCGCTTTTTAACTTCAGCACCAAAACCATCATGGCGCGTATTGCTATACATTTTTTCGAGCGTATTGGAATCTTTTGAGCGGAATCCATAGCGAACGCCATCAAAACGCGCTAAGTTTGAAGCGGCTTCTGCACGGCTCACAATAAAGTATACTGCCGCTGAATAATCAAGTACCGGCAGTTTAATTTTCTTAATTTTAGCGCCCAATCCCTCAAGCACTTTGATTGATTCTTCTAAAGTAGCTACCACTTCAGGATCCATGCCTTGCGCATAGACCGCATTTTCGATGATACCAATAGTGCAACTTTGAGGTAATTTTCCGTCTAAGAGTTTGGTGAAATCTTGGGCAGGAGTATCTAAAGTAGTTGAATCTTGAGGATCATTGCCCGCCATCGCTGACATTACCAATGCATTATCATACACCGTGCGCGTAAAGACCCCTACTTGATCTAATGAAGAACCATAAGCAACCAAGCCATAGCGAGAAATTAATCCATAGGTTGGTTTACTTCCCACGATTCCGCAAAATGCTGCTGGTTGGCGTACTGATCCACCCGTATCAGTTCCTAATGCCCACGGCACTAAGCCTGCGGCAACCGCTGCGGCAGATCCACCACTTGAGCCGCCCGGAACACGAGAAGCATCCCACGGATTTTTAGTTTTTTGATATGCAGAAGTTTCGGTTGAGCTGCCCATTGCAAATTCATCGCAATTAGCGCGTCCGAGTAACAGCGCTCCTTGCTCTTTTAAACGAGAGCATGCGGTTGCATCAAAGGTAGATTCAAAGCCTTCAAGTATTTTTGAAGCGCATGAGAGCTTACGATTTTCTTGTGCAATATTATCTTTTACAAGGCCAGGAATACCTGAAAGGATTCCATTACTCTTGCTTGCTTTTAGTACCGATTCTTTATCAAAAACTTCTAACGCAGAACCAAGATCGCCATCTTTCTCTTTAAAACGAGCGATGCAATGATCAACCAGTTGCTCAGCGGTGATTTCTTTTTTATCTAATAATGCGCGTAATTCTTTAATTGATGCAAATGAGAGATTGTTCATAGGAATTTTACTCGTGTTCAAGGATTGCAGGGACAACAAAATAGTCAGCTTCGATTTCAGGAGCTTCCGCCTTAATGCGATCAGCAATGCAAGGCTTAACTGCATCTTCACGGAATACATTCACATTCTGAGGCAATGGCCCTTGCTGCGCCGTGGCAACTTCATTTACTCGCGCAGCATAGGCAAGAACTGCCTCAAGCTGCTGCGTGAGTTCATCAATCTCATCTTCATGGATTGCAATGCGAGACATGTGCGCTATTTTGCGTACTTCATCTTTGGTAATTAAAGCCATATAAATCCTAAAGTTAACCCCCCCGTTCGCTTCGAGCGAGGCCTTA
>CAYMRF010000065.1:0-6490 GCA_964392765.1 uncultured Pseudomonadota bacterium | reverse complement strand
GGAAGGCCCGGATAAGCGAAGAATGGTGCCGGGGGTCGGAATTGAACCAACGACGCCAAGCTCTTCAGGCTTGCGCTCTACCACTGAGCTACCCCGGCAAATAAGATGAGAATTTTTAAGATATGAGTAGAATAATGCCTTCTTTGGTGCCTGTCAACATAAAATAGCCGCCAAACCTGGCTTATTTGCAATAGCCCCCATCCATTGATACACTACCAGGGTAACTTTTACTCCTAAAGGATGTTCATGCAATATGCAAAATTAGCAACAGGATTACTCATTTTAGTATCTCTTAAAAGCACAGATTCTCTTGGTATGAAAAAGACACTTAAAGATACTCTTTTTCCCTTTTGGATTCGTGACGAAACACGTCCTACTAATCGAAGTCAGGCCCTTCAAGATGTAAAAGGAAAAACAAGAGCCGAAGAAGCTTCTCAACCAAGCCAGACCGTCAGAGAGTTTCTTGACAAATCGGCCGCGCAGCCATCGCAACCCGTGAAGGTTGAAACAAAAACCGAACCAATTCAGCCACAAGAAGAGGTTCTGGTCCAATCAAAAGCATCAACGAAAGATGAATTCTATTTTCAGCAACTCCGTTTATTGAAAGAAGCATTGGCTACATACGAAGAACCATTTGATATAGCAGACTTGTTACATGCATACGCTGAACATACCAAAAAAGAATTCCCAGAAGGCCCCAATCTCTCTGACATCAATATCTACAACCGATTGCTTATTAACCAGGCAAAAATGTCGGTAGAAAAAGCTAAGGAGCTTCTAAAACAAAGGGTAGCCTTACCCTTTTCTAAAAAAAGCTTTCAGTTCAATGGACAGTGCAATTACAGCATAAGGGGCCAGGGAACAATGCAACGAGATATTACAAATGATGTTCCCTCTTTAGAAACAATTCAAAGAAATTATATTTACGCCTGCACCAATCTTGATTTAACAAGAGAAATTTTGAAACCTAAAAACCACAGAAAATCACAAGAGAAAACATCGAAATCTGAAAATGGAAAATCATGCTACAACTAACTGAGCAGATAGAAAAAATTAGATCTCAACTTAAGAATGCGCTTGCAGATGCCAAAACCCCTGAACAACTAGAAGCCATTCGCATAGAATATCTTGGCCGCCAAGGCCATGTTGCAACTATTATGCTGCAACTCAAAGAATTAAATGCAGAAGACAAGAAGACTTTCGGCCCCTTGCTTAACGAACTTAAAAAATCTTCTGAAGAGCTCTATGAAAAAAAGAAAACTGCACTTCAAGAAGAGGCGTTGCAAAGCGAGCTGCTTAAAAAGAAGCATTTTGATGTTACTGCTTATAAAAAATCAGAAGTTCAAGGTAGTTTGCACATCTTTACCAAAATGATCGAGCAACTGGAGAATATCTTTATCTCCATGGGCTACGAGATCGCAACTGGTCCTGAAGTGGTCACCGATTACTATAACTTTCAAGCACTTAATATTCCCGATAACCACCCGGCTCGCGAATTACAAGATACTTTTTGGCTCACTAACCCAAATCACCTATTACGCACCCATACTTCTAGCGTGCAAATTTTAGCGATGGAAACCAAATCGGTGCCATTGGCAGTTTTTGCTCCCGGCAGAGTGTATCGTAATGAAGCGACGGATGCTACTCATGATTTTATGTTCATGCAAGGCGAAGGTCTTTTTATTGCCAAGCATGTTTCTATGGCCAATCTACTTGCAACGGCAAAAGCATTTTTGAGAGAATTTTTTGAAAAAGATGATTTAGAAATCCGCGCACGCCCTGGATATTTCCCTTTCGTGGAACCGGGTATTGAGATTGATGCTTCCTGCCCTTTTTGCAAAACCGGCTGCTCAATTTGTAAATACACCCGATGGATTGAGCTCATGGGAGCAGGTATGGTTCATCCGAATGTATTGAGATCTGCTGGTATTGATCCGGAAATTTATTCTGGGTTTGCCTGGGGCTTTGGCCTTGAACGTTTGGCAATGGTGAAATACGGCATTAATGACATTCGTTTATTTAGAAGCGGAAAAATTGATTTCTTAAAACAATTTTAATTATTTTAAATGAGATAAAAAATCATTAAACACAAAAATGCCACAGCAATGTGGCATTTTTTGTAGGAGATAGTTATGAAGATCACCAAAGCAGTAATCCCCGCAGCCGGATACGGCACGCGCTTTTTACCCTGGACAAAAGCAGTTCCTAAAGAAATGCTACCTTTACTTAATAAGCCAGCAATTCAATATATTATTGAAGAGATCGTTAATTCGGGCATGCATAATGCTATCATGCTCAGCGCGAGCTATAAGCATGCTATTGAGAATTATTTTGGTGAATCACCACTTCTTGATCAATTTTTGCAAGAAAAAAAGAAATCACATCTCATGGATGAGCTTAATACCTTGCGCCAATCAATCCAGATGAGCTACCTATATCAAGAACAAGCCAAAGGCCTCGGCCATGCTATTTCCCTAGCACGTAACGCCATCGGAAATGAGTATTTTAGCGTATTATTACCCGATGATATTATGGTCTGCTCACAACCAGGTATTAAGCAACTTATAGATATCACCGAACAAGAAAATGCTTCAGTAATCGCGGTGCAAGAAGTGCCGCAAGAAAATGTGAGCGCTTATGGTGTTATCGCCATCAAAGAAAAGCTTAATCATAATCTTTTTGAAGTGCTTGATTTGGTGGAAAAACCGGCAGTGAAGGATGCTCCTTCTAATCTAGCTATTATTGGAAGATATGTACTTTCCTCTAAAATATTTAAAGAGCTTGATGAAGTTAAACCATCGGCCGGGGGAGAAATTCAGCTCACCGATGGAATTGCTGCAATGCTTAAGAAGGGAGAACGGGTGCTTGCCTATAAAATTCAAGGTACGCGTTATGATGTAGGAACCCCGGCGGGATGGCTAAAAGCAAATAATGAATTAGCAAAATAAAACTTTTCTTGTTGAGCCCGCCGAAGCTTGCCGAGCCGGAAGGCCCGGATAAGTGAAGGCTGGGTTGCATGCAAATATTGAGCTGGCAAAATCGAATAAGTAATATTTAAATAAAATTATTATTGCAATTTGAATATTTTTAGTGATATCTTCAACTTGAAAGTTAGGAGAGATAATCATGAAAATATTCTATTTTCTTTTGAGTATTTTAATCACTCATTCCACATTTCTTTTAAGTTGCCCAACGTGCGAAGGCAAAATAAAACCGGAAAGCCCGCTCTTTTTTAGCGAAGAATTTTATAAGCCTGGTAATGGAAATGCCGTTACGCGATCTACTAAAGAACAAATTGGTGAAAATGAATTTAAAAAATTAGTTGAAAGTAAACGGGGGAAAAAATGATTCGTACATTATTATTTTTAACATTTATAAGCTCACAGAGCTTTACTTCACCCGGTTGCATGGATAATAGTTGGCATTTGGCACGCCGGTTTGATAATAAAGAGTATCACATCGTAAGCCGCAAAGTAGGCAAAGATGAAACATTTTGCCCCTGCGAATGCAGAAAATTAAGCTTGATTCGCGGCCAATGTTTAGACTGTGGGCATAAACATGATATTCAGCCCTGGATTATCGTGCGATCACCCAAAGTGCGTTAATGTTCGGGCATAGCTTGAATTAACTGCAGATGCACTTGATGCGATTGCGATGATCCGTGAAGTTTATCTAAAATATAACCTCGCAAATCAGACGATAATTTTGATAAATAGGTATTTTTATCTGTTGCCACTTGCATCAGCTGCTCCCGTTGATCTTTATAATGCCGAATAAGAAGAGGGGCTATGGCCTTATATTTGGCTGCTACATGGGCATAATTTAGTTGATTCGTATTTGCAATCACGGCTTTATTACTACGGGAAGCCAACTCAGCCAGCCAATTATGATCAAAAAATATAAAGTTGGCACGACTAGTTAATAACGTATTCACAACCTCACTTATATCCTCTACCCTCAAACTAACATCAGCATTTTTTAACTTAGCAAAAATCCACCGCTCCATTCTCAATCGATGTGCAAGATTCCGAGTCGCCGCGCATGCTTTAACAATACCCGCATAATTATAGGCAAACGCATTATAAAAAACGCATTTTCCCGCGAAATCTGATGAAAAAACATTGGCTCCTGCATTCACGAGCATAAACGCACTATGGACATTATTATCAAGCATTGCCTGCAATAACGGAGTCCTGCGTGTTGGAAAAGATTGGGTTTCAAGTAGTACGTGCAAAATTCTTAATCCAGCAGGCAAGCGTAATGTACTGAGTATAATATTCAATACTTCTTCTTGATCCTGGTTGTGAACCGCTTTAAAGAGATCACTCGGATTATATCGGGGCTGCATTGCAAGTAACGGTGCCATTATTACAATGCTAACCAATATAATTTTCATAGACCCTCTATGAGTTATGAGATTTATACCTCATCAAAAACGGTATCACCGAGTCAGGGTTCAATGAAACAGATTTAATACCCAAATCAATTAAGTAATCTCCCAACTCTGGATAATCTGAGGGTGCTTGCCCACAAATTCCGCTATATTTATTCGCTTTTAAGGCACCACCGATAGCCATTTCAAACATTTTTTTCATTGCAGGATCCCGCTCATCAAAAACCCCTATCAAATGTGGTGAATCGCGATCCACGCCAAGCGTTAATTGCGTTAAATCGTTCGAACCGATTGAAATACCATCAAAATCTTGTAAAAATTCATCAATTAACACCACGTTCGCAGGAATTTCGCACATCATAATAATTTCAAGACCATTATCCCCCTGCTTGAGCCCCTGCGCTTGCATCTCCTGAATCACCCGCTTTCCTTCTTGCAGCGTGCGCACAAACGGAACCATAATTTTAATATTAGTAAGCCCCATCTGTTCCCGCACCTTTTTTAAAGCAGCACATTCAAGCGCAAATGCATCTTTGTAGCGATCAGAATAGTAGCGAATGGCACCTCTAAATCCGATCATCGGATTTTCTTCTTCAGGCTCAAAGGAAGCACCGCCAATCAAATTACGATATTCATTAGTCTTAAAATCAGATAAACGCACAATCACAGGACGTGGATAAAAGGCAGCAGCAATTGTGGCTATCCCATGCGAAAGCAAGTCAATATAAAATTCTTTTTTATCAGCATGACCCGCCGTGAGTTCATTAATAAGTTTTAATGCTTTTTTATCCGTCACTAATTCCGGATGCAACAACGCCAGAGGATGAATTTTTATGGTACTGGTAATAATAAACTCAATCCGCGCCAATCCAACCCCTGCTACGGGTAAGAATGAAAGCGAAAATGCACGCTCCGGATCAGCTAAATTGATCATAACCTCAGCAGGCGCTTGAGGAACTTCTTGCAATTCAATAGTTTCGCTCTTAAATGGTATATTACCCTCGTACACAAAACCAGTTTTACCTTGAGAGCAATCGAGCGTGATGGGCATTCCATTAGTTATTTTACTCATAGCATCCTGTGCACCAACAATCGCAGGGATACGCAATTCTCTACTCACTATTGCTGCATGGCACGTTCTTCCCCCCATTTGGGTGATAATTCCCAATGCGCGTTTTAATGCCGGCACCCAATCGGGGTCAGTCATGCGCGTAACAATAATATCCCCCTTTTGCACCTGATCAATATCATGGGCAGACTCTATAAGGCGTGCAACACCACTGGTAATCTGTTGCCCAATACTTTGACCAGTTACTAAGGGCGCCGGCGCAGAAGCTTTTAATTCGTATCGTTTAAGGTGCAAATAATTTTCATGAGAATGAACGGTTTCAGGGCGCGCTTGCACTACATAAATTTTTCCATCTTTTCCATCTTTGGCCCACTCAACATCCATGGGAGTCCAAGTGCCCTTTTGCTCACTATAGAAATCTTCAATAGTGCATACTGAACGTGCAATTGCCAAAACATCTTCATCAGAAAGAGAGAATTCTGATTGTTCCGAACGAGAAACCGGCATCTGTTTAGTGCCAAATTCATCGTAAATTATCTTAGTGGTTTTACTGCCACGTTCTTTTTTTATAATCGATGCAAAACCTTTTTGAAGCGTAGGCTTAAAAATCACAAACTCATCCGGAACTACAATGCCTTGCACAATTGCTTCGCCAAGCCCGTAAGATGCATTAATAACCACTACATCCTTAAATCCACTTTCAGTATCAAGAGAAAATGCCACCCCTGAAGATGCTTTATCTGAGCGCACCATTTTTTGCACCGCAATGGAAAGGGCAATTTGAGAGTAATCAAAGCCTTTATCATGCCGGTAAACAATAGCGCGATCCGTAAAAAGCGAAGCAAAACACTTTTTACATGCTTCGATTAATTGATAATCGCCGCTAATATTAAGATACGATTCTTGCTGGCCCGCAAATGATGCCGTGGGCAGATCTTCTGCGGTTGCCGAAGAACGCACGGCAACGCTTAATTTTGCTTGCCGATATTCTTTGGCCAATTGATTATAGGCGCTCAGGATCTCAGTCG
>CAYMRF010000064.1:0-6578 GCA_964392765.1 uncultured Pseudomonadota bacterium | reverse complement strand
CTCAAAAATATTATGATGCTCAAAATGATATTACTCAATTGTTAAAAACCATGAATACTATACAAAAAAGTTTAGTAAAGCGTTCAGCCGCGCAGCATGTACTTAAAGAACGCATTAAGACCAGTATTGGCACAGCATTATCGGAAAACACTCCTACTGCTGTTCAAAATCTCCAGAAATATCTTCACAGTGATCCAAAAATATTGAAACTATCTGAACAAGAGTTGATAGAATCGGTGGTGAATAATAATTCTAAAATTACCAAAATTTTGCTTGATGCTAAAGTGAACCCCAATACTGAACGAGATGGCAAAACAATTCTTATGGGAGCAATTGAAAATAAAAATAACGATATTGTTGATCTGCTCATTAATGCCGAAGCAGATCTTGATAAACAAGATCCGGAGGATGGAATAACGGCACTTATGGCTGCTCTAGAATTAGAAAATTATAATTTAGTTGAGAAGCTTTTAGAAGCAGGAGCAGATCCTGATATTAGAGATAAACACGGACACACAGCAATTACCTATATTAATAAGGATTCTCCTGACGCAAAAAGATTTATAAAATTGATCGATGAATATAGTATAAGGGGAATTCCAGCTCCTTTTGTATATGTTCATAATGTTATTAATGAGTCGGGAAGAGACCTTATATTGAAATATAAACCAGTTAAAGCAAAAACAATATATTCAGATATAGAAATTCCCGCAGGCTCAACCATAGGCTTTACAGGCCCATCTGATGCCGATCCGGAAATTAAAGATGTTGGCATGCCATTTTATCTCGATGAAGGTTCATCAGAAAATAGCTATGGCGGTTATATCACCTTTAATGATAAGGCGACGAATGAAGAATTACTCTTTGTTGAAATTTTTAAAACATATTATACATTGAACCCTGAAGGCAATAGAAAGATAGTTGCAAACGTCAATTTGGTGAAATTCTGGCAGTTTCCAGGCCATGAGAACGCCATCAGAGATGCGTTTTATAACTGGACGGGAGAGGAAAACATACCGCCTCAGGATGATATGGTACTTGAGTTAAATTTCACTCTTAAGGGAGCCGAACTAAGACAGTCATCCGTTGATATTAAAACAAAAGCGCTTCCCAAGGCTAAAATGATTGGATTAGAAAAATAATTCTCAGTCAAGAGCAGCATATATACATTTTTTTCATTTTTAGTACGATAATAAACCTATGATTCACTCAAAAATAAGGTTAATTAAAGCATGAGCGGAAAGCTTCCGGATATTTCTAATCAATTTGCTGAATGGTATCAAGAGATAGTACATCAAGCTGAGCTTGCTGATCATGCGCCCGTGCGTGGCTGCATGGTGGTGCGCCCCTATGGCTGTGCTCTCTGGGAAAACATTAAGGCTCGCCTTGATCAACGAATCAAGGAAACGGGCCATCAAAATGCTCTTTTTCCGCTACTTATCCCTGAATCATTTTTAAAACGCGAAGCGGAACACGTTGAAGGCTTTGCTCCAGAATTGGCAGTAGTAACTCATGCGGGCGGCAAACAATTGGAAGAACCTTTAGTAGTTCGGCCAACCTCAGAAACTATTATTCACTATATGTATGCGCAATGGCTTAAATCCTATCGCGATTTGCCGATTCTCATTAATCAGTGGGCCAATGTAGTCCGTTGGGAAATGCGTCCACGCCCATTCTTAAGAACTACAGAATTTTTCTGGCAAGAAGGCCATACAGCTCATGAAACATTAGATGAGGCGCATAAAGAAGCTCTTTTAATGCTGCATGAATATATCGATTTAGCTGAAAATTGGCTGGCGATTCCCGTAATTCGCGGCGTGAAATCAGAAAAAGAGAAATTTCCTGGTGCGGATAAAACGTATACATTCGAAGGGGTGATGCAAGATGGCAAGGCCTTGCAAATGGGCACTTCTCATTTATTATCTCAAAACTTTGCAAAATCATTTAACATGACCTTCCAGGATCGCAATGGCAGTCTTGCGTATCCTCATCTTACCAGCTGGGGCGCAACTACTCGCTTAGTTGGCGCAGTGGTAATGGTGCATGGCGATCAGAAGGGATTAATTTTGCCTCCAAAAATTGCTCCGATTCAAGTGGTAATCGTGCCTATTCTGCGCAAAGGCGAAGAGACGCCGGTATTAGATGCATGCAAAAAGATAAAAGATGCGCTCAAAGATGTGCGCGTTCACATTGATGCCGATGATCAAAAAACGCCTGGCGCTAAATTTTATCACTGGGAAATGAAAGGCGTTCCGTTACGCGTTGAGATTGGCCCTCGCGATCTGGCGAGCAATCAATTAATTGCAACTGATCGCTTAGGATCTGAAAAGAAAACCATTTCATTAGACGCAATTTCTCAAGAGATTCCGAAAATATTGGAAGAAATTCAAGCTAAAATTTTTGCACGAGCAAAACAGAAGCAAGAATCACTCTGGCATAAAGCAGAAAAGCTTGAACAATTCGGACCAATTCTGGAAGAGAATAATGGTATCTATCAAACCGGATGGTGCCAAACGCGCGAATGCGAAGATAAATTACGAACATATAAAGCAACCACGCGCTGCATGCTGGAAGGGCAAAACAATTTTAAGCACTGCTTTAATTGTGATAAGCCAAGCAAAGGTGATGTAATCGTTGCAAAATCATATTAACACCTATTAGGGGATTTACATGAACATGAAACAATTGTTTTTAGTGTCAGCGCTTTTTATAAGTTCAACCGTATCAGCAATGCAGCCGGTTGCTCATCCAGTACAGGCACGCGCAATATTGATTGCTGCTTTACAGGTAGCAATGGTTCATCTTCCTAACGGACCAGAAGATAAAATGGTGCATGAATTTAAAGAAAAAGAAAAACGTGCGCATGCATTAAAGCAACAAAAAAGATCTGGCAAAGGTAAGCACAACGTTCACCAGCCACGGTAAGAATATGAGATTTTAAAAAATTGGGGAGTAGATAATGCAAGCAATCATAGAACAATTTTTTACCTATTTGCTTACTGAAAAGCGCGTTTCAGCAAATACCTTTCAAGCATATAAAACTGATCTATTACAGTTTCAATATTTTACAGAAAAAAATTCTATCACGCCCGCAAACTTAACGGTTAAAGAATTAAAGCTTTTTTTACACGATTTAAAAAAAGAGCATCTTGCTGCACGCAGCATGGCGCGCAAAATCTCTACGCTTAAATTATTTTTTTCTTATGCCCATGAGAAAGGATTGCTTGCGGATTTGGGTGCTCATTTAACCTTTCCTAAAATTGAAAAATCTTTGCCCAACTATCTTTCAGAGCAAGAAGTGGAGACGCTTTTGCAAGTAGCCGATCGGGATACTTCATCGAATGGTCGTCGCAATAAAGTGATGCTCTATTTATTATATGTCTCTGGATTGCGCATTAGTGAGCTGATTAATCTCACTATGAATGCAATGCAATGGGATACCGGATTTTTGCATGTTGAAGGAAAAGGGGGCAAGCAGCGAATGATTCCGCTTCCTGCTCCAATGGTAACTTTATTAAAGGAATATGTAGAAAATATTCATCCCAATGCGAGCGATAAAAAAAAGAAAGCTACTGATTATCTGTTCCCGGTGCTTTATGCTAAAACGGTGCGGCCTATTACGCGTCAAGCATTTTGGGCAATATTAAAAGTGATATGGAAAAAAACAGGCATTGCAAAATCTATTTCTCCGCATCAATTGCGCCACTCGTTAGCGACGCATTTGCTCAAGCGTGGTGCTGATTTGCGATCACTGCAGATGCTTTTGGGGCATGAAAATTTATCTACCGTGCAGATTTATACGCATGTTGAAACGAGCCATCTGCGCACTATTTATGATAAAAAACATCCGCGATCGTAATATTATTTTTTAAGTTCAGTCGCTGTTTTTCTGATTTTTTCAAAAAGTGCTTTCTCTTTTGCTTGCAACTCTTTGAGCTTAGTTTGATCGCCAGAAATAATCGGAAATATTTTTATTCCGCTTTTCGGATTAAGGGCCATATCAAAGGTCATTGGCATGCAAAACATTGTTGACCCAGAAGACTCAATATTGCTTTTAAGATGTTGTTCAAGTACATCGCTACATTTAGAAGCGTTATCTACATGATGTCCATGTCTATATGCGTGATATACAAGGTCATTTATTTTATCTTTTGGTATACCAAATACAAGTATGTTGCCCTTATTTGATAATCGGTTGTACTCTTTGGCTAATAGTTCAATTTCTTCTTGATAACTTTTATAAATCGGCTCGCATCCAAAAAAATTAAAAATTTCTTTAATTTCGATTCTAGAAAAATTATGATTAAAATTTTGTTTTACATAATATGCGCTTGATTCACCAATGTCATTACTATTTGCCCATAAAGCATAATTTAAAAAGAGTGTGTCTATTTGATCATTTCTTCCATTGGGGATGTGATTTTTAAGTAAATCAGTTCTTTTTTTCGATTCTTTTAATAACTCTTGCTTATCGGTAATAGGCTTTGCAATCCAAGGAAAAATATAGTCATTAATTGCTACATCATTCGATATTTCCCATAAGAGAGTATATAATTGTGCAGGAAAATACGTAAACTTTTTTTGTCCATGAACAAGAGTATAGAGGTCTTGTTGCATTAATTCACGCTCCTTTTCAATGATTGATTGTGAGAACTCTCTTAGTTCCTGATTCTCCATATACTGATGTGGTAATTCATAGGGTCTAGTCACAGATTTTTTATTATCCAACAAATGTTTTTCTGTTGGTGTAAGAGTTTCTCTTTGTAGTAACTCTTCTCCTTTTTTGCAAGCAACAATAATTGATAACATTTTATGGTAAATATCGATTGAACTCTTATGATTATTCTGAATTAATCGTTCTAATTTATTTTTGCATATGTCTTGAGCTTTAGAAAAATCGCTCAATTTAATACTATAAAATGCCTTATTAAGCTCTTGCAGAATTTCTTCTTTTTCTTTTTCGTTTTCAACATAATTAAAACCCCAAGCGGTAAGTCCTGCTGTGATCCCCAGAGCCCAGCTATAACTACTCTTTTGTGGATATAGTGATGCTTTAAAGTTTTTATTATTTTTGTACCAATTCTCTTCGTGTTTTTTTTCTTGCTTTGGAGAAGAAATAAAAAAACAGGAGGATTTAGGTTGTTTGAGTTTGGGCAATGAAGTGGAAGAAGTTTTGGCATGAGTCATCATTTGAGTAGGCCTTGCTGATCGCAATGCCATAGCGCGCATCATCGGTTGCATCGTAGAAAAAGACGATAAGCTGATTGCTGCTAGGATAAGATTTAAAATTTTTTGCTTCATTATAACCTCCATTCCCTATTTACTATCTGTTGTTACCAAAATATTGCAGAACTGGAGTTGGCTTGCTGTAAATCGCATAGAGCGATGTTGCGAGTGAAATTCCTGCAACCACAGAAGCTGCTATTGTCGCATATTTTAGAATGCGCTTTTGATCTTTTAGTTCTTCAACTTGAGTTTCAAGTGATTTTATTCGATCAGATAAGCCATTGGCACGAAGAGTTTGACCTTCATTCCATTGGGTAACTAATTCGACTGATGCAGTATAATCTTGGCGTAATCCAGCATGATCTCGGCCTAATTGAGCTAGCCTATTTGACTGAAAATTAATTTCTCCAGCATTCAACATTCCGTTAAAACGAATATCTTCTAATAATTTTTCCAAGTTATCAGCTCTTTGTGCAAGCTCGAATACTGATTGCTCTGGCTTTTTAGCATTATTCTTAGATCCAAAAGAAGAAAGTAAATTTCTCCATCCACCTTGTTGAGCTTCTTGAGGTTGCCGAGCACATCTTAAGCATTCAACCATATTTGCAGAACAGCTGGCATGAACTATATGTTTATTGCAGGGGTAACGGTGGAGACTGCCACTGCTTAAAAATCCATTACAGCCAATACAGATTTGATTTTGATTATTGCTGCTGTTTGATTCTAAATCTGCCGTCTCTGCTTGTGGATTCAGGGTAGGAAGCTCCATTGATTTGAGGGCGCCAATTGATAGTAATCCTACTAAAAGAGGTATAATAAGTACTTTTTTCATGATTTTTCCATAATTATGGCTTTTTAGGGGGTTTTTAGCCCCGTAGAGCCGCCTTTTAGCCCTAAGCCTATAAAATTCAATATTTTAATTCTAGTTGAAATTCTATCAAATTTGGCCTATTTAGCAAGCCCAGAAGACCTTTTTTGCCCTTAAAAAGGCTGATTTTTCAGCCTGAATAGGGGGTAATGGGGGGCTTGCAAACCTGTTATATTTTCTATTTGACAATTATTATTGGCCTGGTAGACTGATAATAGTAAGAAAGAAGTGTAACCCAAAATGGAGAATAAATATGAAAAATTTAGTATTTTTATCAATCGCATTATTAGTATCAGTAGTAGCAGGTACCGCAAGTGCTATGCACTCTCAAGAATTAAACAATGTAAAAGAGCTTATTCATGCCCGCGGAACAATAACCGCAGTGTTATTGAATGGTCAGCGAATCCCATTAAATCCATCTATTAAATGGGAAAGCAAACCAGGATACGTAGTAACCCCAGCAAATCCTCAAGCGCCTGCAGCA
>CAYMRF010000063.1:0-6725 GCA_964392765.1 uncultured Pseudomonadota bacterium | reverse complement strand
CTGAAATTCTTTATAGCCAACAAGGCGGCGGTTCATCTGAAGGTTCTTCACAAGGTGGCAACACTGATAATAAGAATGATCAAGGACCAATTGATACTGAAATTAGTTAATTAAAATAAATAAGGGCTCTTTCAGGGAGCCCTTATTTATTAGATAGAGAATATCTAATCTTACTTATGCTTTTCGTCGCAGCCCATACACATAAACCAGCCAATCAACGAAATAAGACCAGCTAAACCAACTGCATATTGCAATGGTTGAATTAACCAAGCCATATTGTTAACTAAGAATTCTGATTCCCAGAAATTCCAGTTTTTGCCCATAGACATGCCAAGAGCTGCTAAGCCAACTGCAAGTGCTGCAAGTGCGCTTAAAAGCCAAGCAACTTTAGCAAGCAATCTCATAGCTGGTGAATGGTGTTTGTGATGCATCATAATAGATCTCCTTTTATAGGAAAAAAAATAGTGGAAAATATACTACATAAATTGTAATACCATAGAATAATCTTCAGTGTAAATAGCTGTGAGCAAAAACACACAATTTAGCCAGTGATTGTTTTAAAAGCATCACTCGATGCATAAATCCACCATTGAATAAAATGCGTTTTTAACGCACACTAAAAGAGTAATCCACAATCCGCACACATGGTGAGTGCCCTTCGACAAGCTCAGGATGAATAATTTCATGATGGATCTGTCGATCGCTACTCAGGCCTGCCCGCCATAGCTCCAAAGGAGCGACGGCTGGGATGTGTAATAAACATAGAGATCTTAAATGAGTATACAAGCAGGCCTTGTAGGCCTACCCAACGTTGGTAAATCCACCCTTTTTAACGCCCTCACCAAATCAAGCGTACCAGCAGAAAACTATCCTTTCTGCACCATCGAGCCGCATGTGGCGATCACCCATGTGCCAGATCCTCGTATGGATAAACTGCAAAAAGCATTCAATTCCCAAAAGCAGATCCCCGCTATGGTCACCTTTGTGGATATTGCAGGATTGGTAAAAGGTGCTGCTTCGGGTGAAGGCTTGGGAAATCAATTTTTGAGCCATATCCAATCGGTTAATCTTATTTTGCATGTACTTCGCTGCTTTGAAGACCCAGACATCATCAGCTCCCGAGGGCTGGTTGATCCACTAGGGGATTTTGACATTATTGTCTCTGAACTCACGCTTAAAGATTTAGAATCGGTTATTAAACGCATTGAACGATTAGAGCCAGCTATCAAAAAAGCACAAGGCAAGCCTGCTGAACTTAAAGAGCTGCAAGGCGAAAAAGATCTTTTAGTAGCAATTCGTGCTGCGCTTGATGCTGATAATCTGCCCCGCGTTCGTGAACTGGTTGCTAATGCACCGGTAAAAACAATTCCTTTACTCACGCAAAAAGATTTCTTGATCATTGCAAACGTTGCAGAAGATGAGATTGAGAATGAAGGATACAAAAACAATCAAGCGTATCAAAAATTAGTAGAAAAATTCGGCGCAGAAAAAATTGTACCTGTGTGCGCAAAGGTCGCTGCAGAGCTTGGCCAGCTTTCTGATGAAGAAGCGGCAGAGATGATGACGCTTATTGGCCTTAAAGAGCGTAGCCTTGATGTGGTGATCCGCGAGACCTATAAAAATTTAGGTCTAATCACCTTCTTCACGTGCGGGCCAAAAGAAATCCATGCATGGCCAATTAAAAAAGGCATCAATATACGCCAAGCCGCTGGAGAGATTCACTCTGATTTAGAACGCGGATTTATTTGCGCCGAAGTTTATAATTGCAAAGATCTTTTTGAATTAGGCACTGAAGCAAAAATAAAAGATGCGGGCAAAATGCGGGTGGAAGGCCAGAACTATATCGTGCAAGATGGTGACATTGTGCATATTCGATTTAATGTATAGGAAACTTATGAATATTATTCCACGCTTTATTGTGCGCCGTTTCTTGCCCGGCTATTTGGCAGGCTTTTTTGGATACTTAATTTATCTGGGTTCAAACGGCCTATCACATGCAACGCAACCCATGAGTCTTTCTATCGCCCTCTTAGTTGGCGGCATTTTTGGATTTTTAGGAATGCTCTCATGGGCATATAAGCTCGATCAACTAAATCCGTAATCAATTAAGCCCGGCCGCAACGCTGGGCTTGTTTTATAAGAAGGACTCGAGTATGTTGAAGCAAGTAGCATTTGCATTAGTGATCGCATTCTCTATAAATCCGAGCATGGCAATAGATTCCCAAAAAAAGCCTCACAAAATTGCCTATCTTTTTTCTCCACCACGTTCATTATCAGTGACTTTTATGCGCATGATGGAAGCCTACGGATTCACGGTGTTTCAAGAACCATCATTGGCAACCCATGATGCCGAGCAATTTCCTGAATGGTTTATCCCCACAGCACCAAAAACATATTCCGCAGTAAAAGCACTCATTGCAAAAGCAGCTGAATCTAATGATGTATTTGTTAAAGAGATGGCAGTATCGGCTAAAAATTTTCTCGCTCATGAGGCAGAAATAGTTACCGATCCGAATATGTTTTCAATCTTCTTGATTCGCAATCCGCACCATGCAATTATTTCATTGTATAAAAAATATAATGGTATTGGCGATCTACCCGCCTATGAATGCGGATACCAAGCCACCTATGAATTATTTATTGCGTTGCAAGAGAAAGCAAAAAACAAGCCACTCGTGATTGCCTCAGAAGATTTATATGAACATCCGGAAGAAACAGCTAAAAAAATATGCGTACATCTTAAAATTCCCTTTAAGCCATCAATGCTACAATGGAAAGATTTAGGAGAAGATTTCACGGGCCATGAGCAATGGCATGAAACAAAACACAAAGAGACCACGCATCATTGGCATAGCGATGCAATCAGAAGTTCAGGAATCAAAACGCCATCAACCTACGAAGTTGATGAAAGCGGCAACCCAACGTTTTCTGAAGTTGCTGCCGAACATCGGCAAAAAGTGATTGCGGTGTATCATGAGAATAAGCGATACTATGATTTGCTTAAAAAAAATGCCGGCACATCGC
Organism: uncultured Pseudomonadota bacterium; assembly: GCA_964392765.1. Lineage (GTDB taxonomy): Bacteria > Babelota > Babeliae > Babelales > Vermiphilaceae > BTUB01. The sequence goes on along the minus strand of CAYMRF010000063.1, from coordinate 3,701 downwards.
ACAAATAAATTTGCCCCCGAGATTAATCGGGGGCTTTTTCTTTTAATTAATCCTCATCACAATACTCAGAACGATCCTCGATGCGAGAATTTCGCCGATATTCTAACGTAGTGTATCGTTGATTTAAAAGACGGTCGTATACACCGCGCCAATATCCTCTTTCAGGATTGGTACGCACAATATTAGCAAATCGTCGATTGACGATCGCTAAAGCAGCAAGATTTCGAACACCTCGGTTAAAATCTTCTCGAGCAATAACTCCTGCTGACGGTCCAAAAAACGGCATTATATGATAACGGATAATATCATTTGGGCAACTCGCTGAGTGACGTTCCCTGAGGCAATTGTCTTGAATTAGCTGGATTCCAACCTTGGTTGATGGCTTGCTCATTCAAAGAAGTATTCACAAAATCAAATCGATCATGTGTTGGCCTTGCATCTTCATGAAGAGTTGCTGCTAGCTCATGTGAGTCTACTCGATTTGAGCGCGCCTCTCGCGCTACATGCTCCGGTTGTGCTTGCCTATTAGTACCGCTCATGATCGCCAGTTCATTGATACAAAAGTTGGCTGCAAGATTATGCGCATCATCTGCGTTCGGTTGCATCGCAAATAATGGGCTCCTAAAACAAATAATTAAAAATAAGATTCTAAAATTCATATAAAATTCCAAATTAAATAAACACAATTGATTTAAAAAAGTGGTAATACAATCCAAGAGCCTCAAGCTCCGGTAAGATCAAATTGATGCGAAAATATTATTATTGGATCGGCAGTCAGATTGCTACTGCGCGCAAAAAATTAAGCCCTGGAGGGCTTTTTGATAGATTTAGAAAAAAGAAAAGAAGAGGATTGCATGAGAAACATGCAAAAATCAGATAAGAAATGAGAATAGCGCAAAAGACTATTCATGATTAAATCCTCAAAAATATTATAAACTTAAGATTATTTAATCAGAAATTGTTCTATTTGTCAATCTATGATTCTTTTGATTTTACCCGCATCATAAACAAAGCACCAGTTGCGCATAAAATCGCTGCATATATAAATGCAATCAGCGGGCTAACGCCGCTCCATAAAAATCCAACCATCATGCTAGAGAATAAACTTCCAATTCCAGTAACCGCCGCAAGAATGCCATATCCGGTTCCTTGAATTTCATGCGGCAATAAATCAGCAGCAATTGCGCGTTGCACACTATCAACAATCGCATACGCAAGACCGGTGATTATAAATAATAATATTAAATGAACATACGAAGCACTGGTAAATGCAAAACCTGCAAATCCCAGCGCCATTAAAAGATATCCGATAATGATAACAATCTTTTTGCCAATTACATCCGCCAAATAGCCCACTGGATATGAAAACAATGCATAAAGTGCATTAAATAAAGCGTAAAAAAGAACGGAATACCAGCCGGCATCACTCGATCCGATACTCGGTTTGAGTAATTCTAGTACGCGTAATATTAATAATGATGCAGCACAATTGCCTAAGCTAAAGATTCCTACTGCAAGCAAATATGTTTTAAAGTTATTTGATAACTGAGCAATATCAGGATGGTGAATGAATGCCGGTGTATACGCATAAACTTCTTTGATCGCAAAAATAATAATCAAGCATGAGAATAAAACCGGAACAAACGCGATCATAAAAATAACGCGTACGGGAAAAATCTTAAGAAATATCAAAGCCAAAAGAGGTCCAAAAATTGCCCCCAGATTATCCATCATGCGATGGAACCCAAACATACGGCCATACACTTTCGGCTCTGCAGCACTCACCAATAATGCATCTCTAGCTGGTTCCCGAACTCCTTTGCCAACTCGCGTGAGTATGCGGCCGAAAACCAGCTGCCACCACCCCTTTGCGAAGGATAAAAATCCGATACCCAAAGCAGCCAAAAAGTAGCCGATTGCCGCAAAAGGCTTACGGCGAGCCGTATAATCACTGCCCCAACCTGCCAAAATGCTGGTAAAACTGTTACTCGCATTGGCAAACCCTTCAATTACTCCTAAAAAGGCCGCCGAATAGCCCAAAGAGATCATAAAAGCAGGTAAGACTGAAGTAGCCATTTCTGATCCTAAATCAGAAAAAAAACTCACAAAACCCAGCGCTAAAATAGTCTTGTTTAACCAGTAAAAATGCTTCATAATAGCCCTATTTATAATGTTTTCTATTTGCAACTATCGCTCGTGTCCACCCTGGACAAAAACTCATAATATGCTATTTTAAAATAGAATAAGTAAGAGAAAAGAGTAAAGCATTATAAAAGTTCACTGGGAGGTTATATCAATGAACTTACTTAAACTGTTCAAAAAATTTACCGCGCCTACTTTGGCGTTTTTAGCCCTTAATTCAGGCGCAATGCAGCCTTATTTTGGTGCGCTTCATAATGGCACTCAAATGCCACTAAACCTCCCTTTAAATAAACCAAAAACCGTCAATGTTAATTGGAATTGGCCAAAACAGTGCCAAACACTGCAAAAAGAGCAGTTGCTTTTTGAACTTCAGCAATTTTTTAAAGTTGAAAGCACGGGGCTTCTTTCGAATGCTCAAAATTGGATCACCAATACATCACCGGTGGAACAATTTGAAAATCCTGATCTTTTTACGCCATTTGTGGCAAAATTGGAAGTAAAACCCGGCGCAGAAATTGCCTTTCATGGCGATATTCACGGCGATAAAGATTCATTAATAGCTTACCTAGAATGGCTTGCACAAAAGGGCTACACCGATCAGCAAGATCCCTTTACCATCAAAAAAGATAATTTTTACATCGTATTTTTAGGCGATTATACCGATCGCGGCAAATATGGGCCAGAAGTAATTTGCACCATCGCGCGCTTAAAACGAACTAATCCTGATAAAGTATTTTTAGTACGCGGAAATCATGAAGACGTTGATATTAATGCACGTTATGGCTTTAAGAAACAATTAGAAGAAAAATTTAGTGATACCGGTAATATTTTAAGAACAGTCAAACAAATGTACAATTATCTTCCGGTTGCGCTGTACATTGTATGCGATAATGGAACCACTACTAAAGATACAATTCTGTGTTGCCATGGAGGTGTAGAAGTTGGTTTTAATGCGACTACGTGTCAAAATCTTTTAAATAGTAATGGCACAGTAAAATATACTCCGCTGGGCACGCTATTACGCCAAACTAATTGCTGTGGCTTGCCACTATCGTTATCGTATATTAAAAATTTCCCTGATGCGAAAGATTTTATTCCTACATCTGCTCAACAGGTTCATTTTATGTGGAATGATTTTGATGTTTCTAACCTTATCACGAGCACAATATTCGGACGCGCATGGGAATGCGATAAACCATTTACTGATTTTGTAAATACTATTCAAAGCGGACCTCAATGTAAAATTCGTGGCATCTTCCGCGGGCATCAGCACTCAGACAATAAAATGATGCTTCGCATATTCAATCGCGATAAACGAAATCATGATGCTGATATTGGCGTAGGAAAGTTGTGGATTGAAACACAAGAAAGGCCAGCTCCCGGTTCATTATGGGATGGCATCGTGTGCACCTTTAGCGTATGCCCACACACGGGATATGGTGAAGAATACAAATTTAATTTCGATTCTTTTGGTATCTTAAAAACAGCTAAGAAGTATACTGATTGGAAATTACAAATGCATCGTATCACCCCATCATTAACTCAATAATGGAATAGTA
>CAYMRF010000062.1:0-6832 GCA_964392765.1 uncultured Pseudomonadota bacterium | reverse complement strand
CGAAGCGAATGGAGAAAGAGGGCCGAAAAAAGACCTCTCCATTCGGCTCCTTCGGAGCCTCCATCGAGGCGAACGGACGAAGAGTCTTATTTTTTTTAATTTTATTTTCATCAGTTTCTGCGCTGAGCGCAATGAATCTTTTGCATCGCCCGTATGATACATTAGTGCGTCCTGAAATTTACCTTGATCGTTGCTGGGAATTAGCATTTTGGGCAGAAGCCGGAGTGCGGCCAGTGCGCGGATACAATGAAAATGATAATTTAGTAAATCCTCTGGCAATTTGGCAATGCAATCAAGATGCATTATCGATGCTTGATGGATTTGGCCCTAATAGTCCTCAAACGCAATTACGTACTGCGTTGAACGCGGTAGATGATGGCGTTCGCGGACATGCGTGCTTTAATGGAAGATTAAATTTAGATTTTGGTGGCGCATTTGGTGCGCGTTGGTATTTCTTGCCCCATGCATGGATCACTGCGCTATTACCCGTTTATAAAGCGGATCTTTCTCAAGTGGTAATCACCGATCTCACTCAAAATATTACCGCTGCTGATATGCGGGTGAAACAACAGCTCATGCAAAATTTAAATGCCATTGTGGCGCAATTAGGCAATGATCTTTCTTTGCAGGGCTGGAAGAGAACAGGCTTAGGCGATTTAAATCTTTTATGTGAATTTCTTTTTAATTATCCACAAGAGCGGCCCTTACTTAAAATGGTAGAAATCACTGGTAGAGCGGGCTTCACGTTACCTACTGGTCTCAAGACAGATGAAGATAAATTATTTGCGTTCCCCTTCGGGTATGATGGAGCCGTTGGCATTTTATATGGTGCAGGATTAAATGTGATGCTCGGTTGCCAATTTAAGGCGGGCTTTGATGTGCAGCTCTTGCATCTTTTTGGCAACACGCGTTTGCGTAGAATCAAAACCGCATTTGATCAAACTGATTTACTGTTACTGGCTAAAGCGGATGCGTATAAAGATTATGGGCTCACGCAACGCTTTAATCTCTTTGTGCAAGGCTATCATTTAATGGGTAGTGGATTATCAATGCTCGTTGGCTATCAATTCTTGAAGCATGGTGATGATCATTTAGCGCTTAATGGGTGCGAATTTTCTTCCACCATCGCTAATTCAGCCGTGAGCTTAGAAGAATGGATCTTGCATTCGGTAGAATTTAATTTGCACTATGATTTTGCGCAGCATTGCCCTGATTCATGGGCTGCGCCACAAGCATCACTCTTTGCAAGACTACCTTTTGGCGGCAAACGTGCGGCAGCGTTTACTACCGTTGGCGTAATGGTTGCAATTGATTTTTAAGTTCTCGCTAAAAGGGAGCATCATTGTGATGAATTCGATTAAAAATTTGTTAAAGACAAGTTTGCTGGCATTGATAAACTTTCAGTGTTTAGGAATGGAAGGCCTCTCTATTAATCATCATAATTTGCTGCAGGCTTCTCTCCATCAAGATTGTTTGCAGGTGAAGCAATTCATTGCAAAAGGCGATGATGTAAATCAAAAAAATGCGGAAGGAGAAACGCCTCTTACACTTGCGCTATACATTACTTTGCATGATTCTAAAGAATATGAGAATGCACAAGAAATCGTGACCGATTTACTCAGGGCAGGAGCATCAGTGAATACTCAAAATAATCGAGGAGAAGCAGCTCTTCATCTTGCAGCAATGTATGGCCTTAAGAGTATAGCTCAACATTTGCTTGAAAATGGTGCAACCCCAAATATTGTTGATCAATTTAATGCTACACCTTTATTGAAAGTGGCTCAAGGATTGCGGCGTTCTGCAAATGCGTTAGAAGCTAAAAAGGCAATTTTTAAGTTGCTTTTAGAAAATAGAGCTGATCCAAAAATAGCAGGTATTTGGGGAGAAACTCCACAAAAAGAAATTTTGCAATCAGAATACCTTACTCAAGATGAAAAAAACGAATTCTCTGATCTGATTAAAAAAGCCTCACGATAAAGTTTATACAAGGATACCGCTTTCGCGTGCACGTGCTTTCGCTTCTAAAGAAAGCAGGCAGCGGCTTAAACGTTGCGCCTTAGTTTCAAGCACATCTTCTTGTTCTGCTAAATCAAGCAACGGCGTTTGGCAATGCGCAAGATCTTCTTTGATCTTTTCATAAGTACTAATGTCAATTTGAGCGCCCGCCACATCTAAGAAGAAGCAATAACGCTCGAGCAACGTAATGCAAAGCCCGTTAAGATCTTCTAAATCTGCAATAATAGTATGGCGATAGAGTGCTGCCAATTGATCGGCAATTGCTTTGGTATTTTGCCAGGTTTCAAATTGGTCTTGGGGACTCCAAATAAGTTTACTTAAACAGACTTCTAAGAAAAGATTCATGAGCTTGCGCAATTCGGCAGCATCTTCAATTTGCTGCGCCAAATTGTTTAAGAATGTTTCCGGGCTTGATTTAAAATCAGGAAAGCGAGATTTGAATGATTGGTATTGCAACTCATAGATAATATCCTTGAGTGAGCTAAGCACATTATCACTTTTAATCACAAAATGGCGCTGCAATAAACTTGGGCATTGGCCTAAAAGATCAGAGAATGCATAGGCATTAATATACGAGCTTGCTTTCATCTTATTAGCAAATAAGCGGATCACTGCCTTTACATAGACATTATCTTTTCCCGTTTGATTGCCATGCTGCAATAATTCAACCATGTGGAAGAAGTTATTAGGCAAAAAATCATCCGCATATGCAGGCGCATTAAAGACATCTTTTAAAAAGTCGCCAATACCACTGGCAAAAACAGAGCGGGTAAAAAGTGCGCTTGATTTGGAAATATCAGCGCTCGAATACGGATGTTGATAATCTTTGCCTTTTGCATTATGACTAGTAAGAAGGCCAACAATGATTATACTTAAAAATACTTTACGATACATGTAAAGCTCCTTTTGGATAAAAAAGGTTGCAAGCATATTTTTAATTGAAGCATACTTGCTTAAAGGCGTCAAATTCCGTTGAAATAAAGGATTTTTGCAATGGCGTTATATTTATACCAAGCTTTTTCCAAAGAGGGTAAAAAAGTTACCGGAAGCATTGACGCGCCTTCATTGCAATCTGCAAAAGAACAGTTGAGCAAGCAGGGAATTTATCCCACTTCAATAACGTTAGGAACTCAAGAAGCTACGCTTTCGTGGTGGCAGAGACTGTTTGCAAAAAACGTCACTATTAAAGAAAAAATACTTTTCACTCGTCAACTTGCGGTACTTTTAAAATCTGGGGTCCCTCTTTTGCAATCGCTGGAGCTGTTAATTGAGCAGTTTGAAGGTAATGTGCGTAGTATGCTTATTGCCATTAAAGATGAAGTGAAGGAAGGTATCTCATTTGCAGATGCATTAAAAAAGTATCCTAAAGTATTCGATAATATTTATGTACAGCTGGTGAGAGCGGGAGAAGCAAGCGGTAAATTAGAAGTAATTTTAGATAGGCTTACCGCTTATTTAGAACGCCGCCAGGAGATTCGCAAAAGAGTTCGCGCAGCCCTTACCGGGCCTGTTATTCAATTAATAGTAGCAGTGCTTGTGGTAAGCGGCTTGCTTATTGTTGTAGTTCCATCGATGGAAGAAAATTTCTCCTCACAGGGAAAAGAGCTTCCATTGCCTACACAGATTTTACTAAGTATTTCGAAAATATTTACCCAATATTATCTTTGGTTGCTTATAGGGGGATTGCTGGCATATTTTGGGTTCAGATATTGGAAGTCTACTCCGAGTGGCGCAAGAACTATTGATAGCATTAAATTAAGATTGCCGATTATTGGCTATTTTACTCGTACGAATGCAATTGTGCAGTTTTGCTATACCCTGGGCATGCTCCTTGAGGGAGGCGTTAATTTGGCTGAATCTCTGGATATTGTAGTAAATATTATTGATAATCGCGTGTTGGCTGATGCATTACGCGAAGCTCGTGATAAAATTATTAAGCAAGGTAAAATTGCTCAATATTTAAAACAGACCGGAATTTTTCCTCCCATTGCAACGTATTTAATTAGCACGGGAGAACAAAGTGGGCAACTTGATACCATGCTATTAACGGTAGCAAAAAACTATGAGGAGGATCTTGGTGAATATGCTGATGGATTAGCGGCAAAGATTGGCCCCGCATTGCTGATTGTAATGGCGGTAGTTGTTGGGTTTATTATTATGGCATTAATGCTACCTATGATTGGTGGAATGGAAAACGTTGGATGATACTTTTAGGAGTAATTTATGAATTATACAAATAAGCATGCGCAAGAAGGTTTTACGCTCATTGAAATTCTTATCGCTTTTGCGCTCGTTGCGGTTTTGGGTGGAGTAGCTTATGTTTCTTACAGTGGAATTGTTGAAAGAAACAGCAAGACTGCGACAATAGAAACTATGCGTGTACTCAGGGATGGTCTTGAGCGATATCGTGATGATGTGGGTGAATATCCAGCATCTTTAAAAGATCTGGTAAAGAAGCCTACTGATGAAAAAGCTACTGAACGTTGGGAAGGCCCGTATGTTGAAACCAAAAGAGGCGAAATAAAAGATGCCTGGGGACAACCATTTTATTATGCACCGACTGCAGGCGGCGACAATGAATATGAATTATATTCGTATGGAAATAAAAAAGGCAAAAATGGTCCTAAGGATAAGAAATTAGATGCATGGAAGAAGCTCTAAGTACGGATTTACTTTAATAGAAATACTCATAGCATTTGCTTTAATTGGCATCTTAATGAGTGTGATTGTTCCCAATTTTAAGAGGCTGTTGCCACGCCGCGAGCGGGAAGCGTTTATTGGAAAAGTTAATGCGATCACGCGTCTTGCGTGGCAACGCGCTTTAATTGAGCGTAAAGTCTATAAAGTGGTTTTTGATTTTAAAAATAGAGAGTTTTGGGTTGAAGGCCCTACCGGTACCAGCAAACTGGGAGAATTAGAGTTTGCTCGTATCAAAGGATCATATTTCAAAGCAAGTGCAAAAATTCCTGCGACGATTGAGATTACCAATTTTATTATCGAAGGATTTGATGAAAAAACTCGTCGCGGCGCGGGCGGCACTAATGAAAGTTGGTTTTTCATTATGCCCGATGGACTTGCTCAAACCGTAACAATTAATTTTCTTGATACCAAGCAATTGAATGCTGCAGGTAAACCAAAGCAATTTGGACTCGTTTTAAACCCTTTTAATGCGCAGTTTAAAGTATATGATGGTTTTCAGAAATAAAGGCTTCACCCTTATCGAGGTGCTTCTTGCAGTTGCCATTATCGGCTTAGTGCTCACGCCTATTTTTTCTATTCAACTGAATGTGATGCGTAGCAACTCTAAGGCGTCACAAGCGTTAGCGCGTATTTTCTTGGGCAAACAATTTTTAGTTGAGAATGAATTTTCATTAAAAGCAGATGAGCAAGAAAAGCGCATCGAGAAAAAAATAGATCGCCCTCCTACCACGTTGATTTATCAATTGAGTAAAATTCCGGAAAATTCTTCCCTTAAAAAATTTAAAAATGTTCTGCTTGAGAGTGTTACCATGCAATGGGTAGATCGGCAAGGCAAAAAGCGGCAAGAGAAGCTAGTAACTTTTGTGTATAAACCGGAGGCCAAATCATGAATCGCTTTCATCCTGAGGAGCAGCGTAGCTGCGTCTCGAAGGACGGCTTTACACTTATCGAATTACTCATTGCTACTTTTATTGCCTCAATTTTAGGAGCGCTTCTTTTTTCTGCATTGTACCAAATAAATCGATTTGTCCCGGTGGTTGATAATACTACGGCGATCTATGAAAAGGCTACGCTGATCAATGCGCAATTAGAAAGAGATCTTTCAGGTACTACTGCTCCGAATGAATTCTATTATCGTCAACCTGAGCCTGACAAGAAAAAATCAGCCGAGGCCAAGGCGAATAAAGATGAGGCGGATAAGAAGAAAAGTGAAGAAGAGAAAAAGAAGAAAGAAGAATCCGAAAACGAAGAAAAAAGTGAAAAAAAACCCAAAAAACCTTTAGAAAGAGTTTTTTATAGTACCAATAAAGAAGGCATGCTCAATCAATTGAGTTTTCTTACCACCAATCCCTTGCAAATCTATTGGACTGCCAAAACTGGATCAGCTAAACCAAGAATTGCGCGCGTGCTTTATGAGCTTAAAGAAGAAAAAGGTACGCCAAAATCATATAGTTTAATTCGCAAAGAATCGGGCAATGTAGAATTTGAACCGATTGCAAAAGCAACAGAGCAAGTGCTTGCTGAAGGAATTAAGAGTGCAGCTATTGAATATACTTATTATGTTCCTGAGTCTAAAGAAAAGCCACAAGAGGCTAAGCCCGAAGAGGCTGCTAAAAAAGAAGCTGAAAAAACAAAAGAGCCAAAAAAGCGCGAAGTAAAAAAAACTATTGAATGGATTCCTACGCAAAAGAAAGAGGGAGCGGATGCGAGCGAAGCAAAGCTGCCGCTTACTCCGCAATTAGTGGAATTTAAAATTTCATTATGGGATGCGCAGAAAAAAAGAAGTACGCCGTTTACTTTTAAGATCCGCATTCCATCAGATATCCCTGAAAAACGAGAATCTCAAGATGTTACGCAAAAATTATTAGGAACGCTCAGAGATTTCTTCTCTCAAAATTTCACGCCGCCTGCTCCCACAAAAGTCACACAGCGAAATCCATTTAATTTACCTAAAGGACAGTTTGGTCGATGAAGATTGAGCATAATAAGCCTGGTTATATTTTAGCATTCACCTTGGCGATGATGGCGCTCTTTATGTTTATTGCAACGTATGTGAGCAATAAGGGCTTAATTTTTAGTTCTTATTCTAAAACTATGATTGATCGCGAAAAAGCAC
>CAYMRF010000061.1:0-7172 GCA_964392765.1 uncultured Pseudomonadota bacterium | reverse complement strand
GCTCTTCTTTTACTGGGCGAATCCAATCAAGTAGTAGATGTTTTATATAGTGATTTGGCTAAAATTGGCGTCGGCTTTGCAATTATTGGCGCGGGATTAGTAATTGGATTAGTCTCCTCATGGCCCGCGCAAGAAGCGTGCTATGCAACTGCGCGGCAGCCGTTTCATGCGCAATGGATTTTTAATTTCACGCTTATTGTGTTATCAATCATTCAAACTCCCCTCATTCTTGCATTTATCGTGGCACTCTTTATTAAAGCACAAGCACCCTTTGCCGCAACACTTGCTGATAGCTTGCGTTTAATTGGGGCGGGATTTGCAATCGGCATTGGTGCCATTGGCCCGGCAATTGGCTTGGCTCATTTTGCTCGAACAGCAGTTCAAGGCGTTGGTGCTAATAGAAACGCTTCTACGCGCATTCTCACCTTTACCTTTATTAGCCAAGCGATTATAGAATCCCCTATTATCTTTGCATTAGTAACTTCTTTATTTCTTTTATTTGCCGGCGCTCCTAAAACCATGATTTCTGGCGTTGCTATGCTTATGGCAGGAGTTACTACCGGCCTTGGTATGTTTGGCCCGGGATTAAGCTCCGGAAGAACGGCAGCTTCTGCATGCAAAGAGATTGCGGCTAATCCTGAGCAGTATTCTGCTATCTCTCGCACAAGTATCTTTGCTCAAGGAGTCATCGATACGGCTGCAATTTATGTACTGCTGATTGCAATTGGATTTATTGTTTTTGTGCAATAAAAATTCACAGGAAAAACTATGATCATTAAAAAAATAGTTATTATTTGCATCAGCGTAACCATTACTTGCAACATCGCGAATGCGATGCAAGAAGAAATGGAAAGATCCGCAGCTGCCACTCTAAGCGGCTCTACAAGGCCTGCAAGAATTGTTCGAGAACCGGTAAGTGAAGATAAAGTACTGGAAGATGTTAAAGCCTTCCTGGCCGCTCTGAAAATGTCAAATTTACAACGTGAAACCTCTTATGTTGAACGCTGGCGCTATGGATTCAATGGCGAAGTGATACCTATTTGCAAACGCAATGGTGGCACGGTGAAACTCGTTGATAAGAGTTGTATTATTGCAGGCGCACAACCATCGATGTTGTATGGCTTATGGTATGCCGATACTCATGTCCCAGCAACACGACTATTTATAGAATTAGAAGATAAGAGAAAGTTAGAAGCCCTGATTAAACAGAAAACGTCTAACAGCCTTCGCTATGGATATGAGTTTGTAACTCATGTTCGTGCTTGTTGTTTAGTGGATGATAAACCTGCTTCGATTAATAAAGTTGCTATAGCCTGGGATTTTATGCCTGGGGATCTGCCAAATAAAAAATCATATATCACGATGGTTCGCGTTCAGGATATGATACAACAGAACGCTCAAATCGATTTAGATGAGAATAAAGTAGAAGTGAGTTCTGAGCGATCTCCAGAAGAAGTTTAGCCTCACTCTGATTCGTTCGTCCCGAAGGAGGCCTAAGGCCGATTCGAGGGATACGAACGTTCGCACCTCTCTACTCGCCCTTCGGGCTCCATCGAGGCGAACGGGCAAATGAAACTAGTCAAACAATAACGCATTCGCTATATTAGCATGAGAGCTCTGCGCAGATCGTTAACCCTAAGCCCTTTGCTCTGTTGTAATATTTAAACAATTTTCTATAAAGTGCGTACTCATGAAAGACCACAAAATATCGCTTTCAACAGCTATCTTGCTCAATATGAACATAATGATCGGATCAGGAATCCTTATCGGACCTGGTGCATCAGCAGCCATTTCTGGCAATGCTTCATTTTTAGCGTGGCCGTTAGTCGCACTCTTATTTCTGCCGATCGTGCTCTGTACCATTGAACTTTCTCGATTATTCCCCGGGGCCGGCGGCTTTTATTTATACGCCAAACAAGGATTAAATAGAACTGCTGGATTTATGAGCGGATGGCTCTACATCGTAGGCTACACCTTTGCAGCAACGGTAGAACTTCTTGCCTTGCAAGATATCTTACTTAAAAAATGTGGCGTAAACGCATTTACGGGCAACCCGATCTTATTTAACTTTGTAACCGTAACAGCGGTGATTGCATTTAGCTTGCTCAGCCTTAAATTGGTGAGCAACTTCTTGAACTCATTAACCTTAGTAAAAATTATGCCCTTGGTTATCTTAATTTTGCTGCTTCCGTTTATCATTAGTTCATCATTTAGTATCACGGGATCTGAGTTGGCATTGCTGCCTGCCTCATTAACCCTTCCCATCTTTGGATACTTCGGGTTTGAATTCTGCGTCGGCATTAGTCACCTTATAAAAGATAGCGAAAAGAATGCGCCAAAAGCTATTTTGATCGGATTCTTGGGAACTGGATTGCTCTATATGCTTTTCCACTTTGGATTGCTCAATCTCATGGGAGCAGAAAATTTAGCATGCTTGGGCGCACCGAATTTCCCTGATTTTATCACATTGCCAATACCATATCTTAAATCATTACTTGCAATTTTGATCCCAACTGCTTCAATCTTAATTTTCATTGCAAGCCTCATTGGAATGATCAACAACAATGCAATTTTGCTTCAATCAATGGCGCAAGAAGGCTTGTTTAAAGGCGGCTCATTCTTAACCGCTAACACCAGCTTGGGCAGACCATGGGCTGGATTAGTGCTGCAAGGAATTTTAGTGTTCTTGATCGCAACCTTTATTCCAAGCATTCCATTGGTTGGTGGTCTTACTATTTTTGGCGTGTTTCTTTCTTTCTTCTTGCCATTTATCTCATTGCTTGTGGTTCACAAGCGCAAGAATAGCCACAGCAAAATTCCGCTCACTATTTTAGGCTTGCTCATGGTAATCGGATTTTCAGCATATAGCTGGTATTCCCTTGGAGCAGATATGCACACACGATTCATGTATACCGCGGTGCTCTTAGTTGGATTTATTGCGGGAATGATTCTTTATAACCGAAAAGAAAAATAAATATGAAAAAAGTATTTTTTCTTACGCTTTTATTAGGTAATGCATTCAGTTTTGCTCACAATGAAGACGCTTGCAAAGCAACTCGATCTGATCTTAGCGATGCTCAAAAAGCATTCACAGAAGCTCTTAACAACGATTTATCGAACTGGACAATTCCAATCGCTAGTATGCTAACCGCAGAAAATCTCAAGAAAGCGATGGCTAACCATACTGATTGCATTAACGAAAAAACTCGTAGCGCATATAAATCTAATGCTCCAAAAGCGAAAAGAGTCCAAGAAGCTTGCAGCTCTCTACAAACTTTGTTTCTAAACAGCAAAGATTCGGACGCTGAAGCTGCTTTAGAAAGATTTGAAGCGTGTCAAAAACAAGAGCTTGCAAAGCTTTATGAAAAAAAGAAAGAAAAGAAGCAATAAACTTACTTAAAAAAGTAAAAAGGCAGAATTAAAAACTCTGCCTTTTTTTGCCCTTTTCAAAAAAAATAAATCAACATAGACTCAAAAATAGTCATCAATTTTTATCCCTAAAAAAGGAGTTCTGATGTTTTGTAGACACATCCCTAATCGATGCGAAACCGCATTATCAATTGTTCGTATGACGCTCGGCGTTATCTTTCTAGCCCACGGTGCTCAAAAGGTATTAGGCCTTTTTGGTGGCCCGGGTCTCAAAGGATTTGTTAGCTGGGCAGCCGGATATGGAATCCCTGCAGGCTTAGCATATCTTGGTGCATTCGCTGAACTCTTAGGCGGATTCTTATTATTGGGCGGTATCGCTGCAGAAATTGGCGCATTAATGGTAATCCCCGTGATGATTGCCGCAGTAGTTGCCATCCACTGGAAAGGCGGATTCTTTGCGCAAAATGGCGGATATGAATACCCATTAAGCCTTATCTTCTTCTTACTAGCAATCGTAATTGGCGGCCCAGGAAGATGGTATGCCTGGTGCGCATGCAAACTTACTGGTTGCAGTTGCAAACATAAGAAGTAAAAAATTAGGGCACCTTTATCGGGTGCCCTTCTCATTAATATGATTATTTTTTTAATTTCTAAATTTTCTCACTAAAGCTTTTATTCCTCTATAGCCGCCATATCCACTACCGAGTAATAAAGCAGCAATGGCCAGCCCGGCTTGCCCTGGATGTGCGGTGGCATAGTCTAAGGCTTTGCCTGCAAGAGTAGGAGCGGGTGCTTTTTCATTTACAAAGTTTGCTTCGTAATAGCAATCCTCACCCACTTGATTTAATAATTTAAAGCCAGACTTTTCATATAATTTGCGCGCTTTTGCGTTAGTAGCTTTGGTTGTCACGAATATCTTGCTCACACCTTTATCTAATAAGTCTTGCACCGCATGAGACAATAATGCTTTGCCATATTGTTTGCCTTGATATACATTATCTACTCCCATTAAATGTACCAAGCCCGTCGATCCAAAATTCAAAAACCAGAACTTTCTATCAACTTTTACAAAGTTCACAAAACCGGCTGTTTCATTGTTCTCTTGCATTACGCGCGTAATATATTTGGAACTGTTAATATATTTTTCAGTAGTCCCCTCAGGCATGCCCAAATTTTCATAACGCAGAAACTCAGGATGTTGATTTAAAATCTTAATAATGGCTTGCTCATCGCGACTCTTTTCATATGCCCGAATTAAGACATTTGGTTTAATTTCTGATCGTTGCTGTGCCGCGGCAACAAAAGAGAAAAGGCCGGCTACCAAGAACACTCGAATAAAAATTGCTTTATTGACCATAAATTTACCCACACTAATAGTATTATTTAATATTTAAATACCTATACTTATTGTATATGCGCCATAGCCAAAGTCAATTGAATACAGGCTTTTTAAGGACTATATTGAAGTAATAGTTGAATGATTTTATACTTGAGCAGCAAAAATTAAATCTTCTTTCAAGGATATCAATGAAACGTCTTTTTCAATTAAGTATAGCGGCAATTCTTTTTAGCATCACGGCCATAGCCAACGTCTATGAACATTCAGAATTTGCATCTATTTTTAATTATTTAAATCCCAATAATTATCATAAAAATACGATCGTAATTCTCGATATTGATAATACCATTGCCACCACGCATGCGCCTTTTCAATTTTTAGGCAGTGATGCTTGGTATTCTTATGAATTTAATAAAAGAATCGAGGCGGGGTTATCAGTGCTCGAAGCAAAGGCGGAAATTAATCCCTTCTTTTTTCCTCTCGTGCATATCATAGAATTACGGCCCGTTGAGCCAACCATCCCTCAGATCATTAAACAACTGCAAGAACGGGGGATCACCGTGATTGCCTGCACCGCTCGTTCACTTGAAATCAGCGATCGCACCATTGTGCAGCTTAATAATATTGGCATCAATTTTTCGCTATCAGGGTTTGGTGATCAAGAATTATGGGGAACAGATACAAAGTATCGCTATAAAGATGGCATAATTTTCTGCCACGGCATTCATAAGGGTCCCACGCTCAACATAGTCCTTAATCACTTTAATCATGTTCCCACTAAAGTGATTTTTGTTGATGATAGAGAAAGTTACGTGCGCCAAGTTAAAGATAGTTTACATCCTGATATAGAATTTATCGGCATTCGCTATTCTCATATGGATGATCATGTGGCACAATTTGATCCAGTTATTGCTGAACAAGAAAAACAAGCGTATATAGCAACATTATAACCAAAGGAACTCATATGAAATTTTCTACCTATCTTTTTGCATCACTTTTAGTGCCTATTTATGGCCAATTATCAGCTCATCAACAACCGGATATGTTTAAACATTACGCCACTCATATTGCTACTGATATTGGATCTCGTGTTGCTGCAGTAGCAACTATTCTCACCGGCGCTCTTACCGCATCCGCATTTGATCAAAAACAACCAGTGGGACAATTGCTGGGATCAACCGCCATTTTAACCGGTCTTGCGGCGGGATTTTATACCATCTACAAAGCTCCACAATGGACTGATAAATATATTTTAGATTATAAAAATGAAAGAAATGGCGGCCAAAATCTTCTTACTTTTGTATGCAGAATCTTTCTCCCTGTCCCTCTGGGCACCATTCTGGGAGAATTAGGCATCGAAAACGAGTTAGCTTCTGCATAAAAAAATGTATTAAACTTATAAAGCAAAAGGCCTCGAATTTCGCGAGGCCTTTTTGCCATCTCGAATTAAAGGGGAAAAATCTGTGAGTAATTTTTTGAAATACGCATTATTACTGGTTTTAGTATCGCCACACATAAAAGCGATGTATTTATTTGGGAATAACACAGAATATAGATTCCCACTCGATCGCACATTTTTTTCTATTGAAAATCCAAACGGAAGCATAGAAATATCTACCGCCGATCAACCATACTTACAAGTATTTGTATGGAAATGGGCCGCTCATAAAGAAGATCTTCCTAAGATTTATGCCGATATGAGATGGTGGGGCGAAATTAAGACCCGTCAAGTAACTCCTCTATTACAGGCATATATTAACTATAAAATAATTGCGCCGCGCAATAGCTCTCTCAATTTTAATGTCCAAACCGAATCGGGAAACGTAGAAATTTCTAAGGTTATGGGGAATATCTCTGCTGCTTCACTGAGTGGTAAAATAAACGTAAGAAAAATTCTGGGCGCAGTACAAGCTAAATCACTAGCCGGAGCAATTACTGCTGAAAAAGTTTCCGGTGTATGTAATCTCACATCGGTAAGTGGCAAAGTTCTTTTTATTAATGATTTTGTTACTGCTCCGCTTACCATACAAACTATCTCGAGTAATATTAGCGTGCGATCACGGATTCTGGATGCAGTAGTGAGAGCTAAGACTGATGTTGGGCAAATCTCTACCGACACCACGATGACGGTAATCCCCCAACGGCCAACCGGTTACGCAATTTCCAGCACGTTATGGGCTGGCACTAATCTCGTAACTCTTGAGACCGTAGGCGGAAATATTAGTATATTAAAGCCCTGAAACAAAAACTGCCTGCGTGCATTTCTATTTGAAATAAAACAATACTAACTAGCCATACCAAGCATCTTTATAGACATTTGCCATCATTACTATATATTTAATTTTAGTATTATTTCGCATATAAATTTTTAGAGGTTTCATGAAAAATTTAGTTAAATTATTAGCTTTTGCGCTATTGGCGAGTGTCACCGTTAATCCATTGCACGCATCGCAGAAAAAAGTTG
>CAYMRF010000060.1:0-7250 GCA_964392765.1 uncultured Pseudomonadota bacterium | reverse complement strand
TTCAACCTCTCGAACAAGCAAGAGCTGGAGCAATTTTTGGTCTGAAGCCACGTGGGGTTTTAAAGAATCTTCTGTGCAAGCACAGGAGTTGTTTGAAGCGATACACAATAAATTGCAGGGCAAAGAATCAAACGTTTTTGAAAATGAATCAATTAAGCAGTTAATTAACCGCTTTCCCCGGGAGCATATTAATGCTCGATTTACGTGTAATGGATCCTCTGAGAATTTATTAAATATGGTTATCAAAAAAACTCCGGGTGACACCTGGAATGGCCAAACCTATTGCTTAGATCAAATAAGCTTTGCCCAGGCGTGCATTAAGAATGGAGCTCAATTAACCATACAGCATACAGTATCTGCAATTAAGTATGGCAATGCGGGTGCATTTAAAGTAATTTTGAGAAACACGAATAAAGATGAGCTTCCAGAACTGTACGCGTATAGCTTCTCAGCTCTCACACAAAACCATGCTGAATTGCAAAGCCAAATCGCGACGCTCAAGCAACAAAGGGATAACTTGTATGCATCACAAGAAAGAAAGATTAGTGCTGATGGACGAGTAGAGGGCATACAGTGTTCTCCTGAATATTGGGAATGTCTTAAAAATCTTATGGAAGCAAGCGAATTGCTTAGAAGAATTGAAGCAATGTTTGCTGATTTAAATCAGTATAAACACTATGAATCGGCACGAAGAGAATCTCATGATAACGCGCATACGCGTTCCCAATATCAAGAAAAACCAAAACAAAAAAAGCAGAATACCTATACGAATACGGTGAAAGAAGAGACTATAGACTATGCTCAGTTTACGCAACCGAGTGAAAAAGAACTAATCTCTTTTTTGGCAAAGTGCCGCAAGAATTCAAACTTTGAAGAACTTTCGGGGGTTAACTCTCAGGCTTCAAAACTAGAGCTTAAAAAAGCATATCGGCAGTTATTGCTCAAGTGCCATCCAGACAAATTTGCATACAATCAAGAATTGATGAAACTCGCGAATGAGGCTACTCAGAACTTGAATGATGCTTATAAGATGCGCATATAAATTTTATAAAGACAGGTAAGTACAAAAGGCGTTACCGTAAAGTAATGCCTTTTATCTTGTTTAATACATTTATTTAATTAACTCGGTGCCGGTCGGGGTAACCAATTGAATTCCAAGATTCCAGTCTTTGATATCTTGAATAACTTCAGCGGTCGCCAGACACGTGCCAAACCCAGCAATAGCGGCAGTGAGCATAAAAGTTGGTGTCGCGCTTGAGGCAGGCAGATTTGATGCATCAACCGCTAGTGCGGCACCAGCTAAAGCAGTAAAGGCAAGAGCGGCAGTGCCAAGTGTTTTGGAAATAATTTTTGCTGGTTTAGAGCCTTTGTAAGCTTTCCAGAAGCAATAGGCCACGGGACCTGCGACCATACTAACAATAAAAATGGGATGTTTGGCAATATCCTGCAAAGAATACGCTTGGTATGGTTGGCATTGGGAAATTGATGGAGTCATAAATGCAAGTAAAAGAATTAATGTTTTTTTCATAATGTTTCCTCTTGAAAGTTGTTTGAATTTAATTCTTGATGATCAATAGTGTTAGCGATTTTATTCCAGTTTTCAATACTTTCCACGGTCTCATTTGCAGCTGTCCAGCTAGCTTTTCCAAAAATTAATGCGCTTGAAAAGCAAATAATTTGTAGCGGGGAGAGTGTGCGATATTTGGTGCCTTCGTTTGCAAATAAATAGGCGCCTAAAGCATAAGCAGCTGTTTTAAATGTCGTTGTGGTAATTTTTGCAGATTTTGGGTGAACTGTTTGAAAATCATCATGTGCAGATTTAAAAGCGATGCCACTGATAATTCCGGAGGTTGCGATTGAGTATGCGGTCAATAATTCTAGCATACTCAGTAATCCTTGATTGCTCATGTTTTTACGACAGGAAGTTAATGCTTTTTTAAACCTTTCATCAAAGCTATCCAGCCATCCTATTGAGATAGGTTGATGCTTGCTCAGCTCTGTTTTTGCGGCTTCAATTTCCGGGTTATTTGATAATTTATAAATAAAATAGGCAAGTCCTCCAAAAAAAACTCCCGCCATTATTTTAGCGCTTATATTTGAATAGAGGCCGTATTGGTCCTGCTTCTTTGGTGGTTTGCTCGTTTGCTGACTATTTTCTTCCTTTTGCATTGCTGCAATATTGAGAGAAATTAAAAGAAGGGGGACGAGTGCTAATTTTTTCATTCCATTCCTATACTTAAAGTTATACTTTATGTTGCATCATTTTATTATGACTCTTTTATTGTCCCTGTCAAAAAAAAGAGGCGGCTTCTTGCCGCCTCTGTGAATAAGGAGAATCTATTGTTATCTATTTTCCAAAATATTTACCAACGTATGGTTTTGCCAATTGCCAGATATCTTGGGTGCTCAAATAAACTACCAGGGCAAGAATGAGCAACCAACTGCCAATATGAATATATTCTTTCATTTTGGTAGAAAGTGGACGGCCTATGATAGCCTCAATGGTATAAAAGAGAATTTGGCCGCCATCAAGAATTGGCAACGGAATAAGATTGAAAACCGCTAAATTAATGCTTACAACCGCCAGGAACAATAAAAAGACTTCAAAGCCAGTTCCGGCAGCTTTTACCGTTTCAGAGATAATCTTAATCGGCCCGCCCATTTTGCTCACGTCACGCTTTGCAAAAATTTGTTTAAATCCTAAAAAAGTAGCTTTGATGTATGCGTTAGTAAGAGAGATTCCTTCTTTTATGGCGCTCACAAAAGGCAAGCCCGGTGTGCCGGTAATTTCAAATAGTACGCCCAAGCTTCCTACTTTTTTATCCCCCAAATCTCTGCTGTCTAGAGTCGTAGTAATTTCTTGTTGTTGGCCATCACGTTCCACCACAAGAGAAGTTTCGGCCCCCGGCAGGGAGTTGATAAGGGTATATGCCTTAAGGCCATTGTCGTCGAGCTCTTGGCCATTAATTGAGATAATGCGGTCCCCGACGGCTAATCCAGCCTTGCTTGCTGCCGAGTCTTCTTTAATTTCGTGAATTACCGGTTTGGCATTGCGCGGATACAGAAGTTCAGTTTTTGGTAAGCCCATCATAAACAAGAGGCTTAAGGCAAAATAAGCAAACATAAGGTTAAAAAGAATGCCGCCCAGTAAAACGAGTAATTTTTGCCAGTATGGCTTTGCGGCAAATGAATTTTTATCTTTAGAATGGGCCTCTTTTTGGTCCCCCTGACCCATTTCAGCCAATCCTGCAATTTCTACGTATCCGCCTAACGGGATAGCAGAAAGGGCAAACGTGGTTTCTCCCACTTTCTTACTGGTAATAAAAGGGCCAAAACCCATAGAAAAAGTAGGAGTCCTTACTTTAAAAAGCTTGCAAAAAAGAAAATGCCCGAGTTCATGGATTCCCACCAAAAAGTTGATTCCGATTAGGCCGGCCATGAGAAAGAAAATATTTTGAGTTAAAAAAGTAATTGATCGCAACAAAATCATTGCAAGGGCTCCTTTGTAGAAAATGAGGGAATAATTGACAATATGTAATGTCTTGTTAAGATATCATTAACGCTTGACCAAGTCCATTACGGCAGCATATCGAGCACTTAAGTCAAATTTCCTCTCAACCGCTTTAATAGTAATTTTGCGTGTAGCAATGCATGTTTTTATATGGTTTGTCACTTGAAAAATTTAAGAAAACCAGTAAAATACTTCTACTGTTATAGCGAAGCTTGGGGGTTTCACGCTAAAAAATTAAAGCAAAATTGTGGTTTTTAATGCAATTTTTCAACCTTTAAAAACGTGTAGGATTTTTATACTATGCCCACGATAAATCAACTTAATCGATTTGGCAGAAAAAGCGCCAAATTGAAATCAAAAAGTCCGGCTCTGAAAGGCGCACCGCAATCGCGCGGCGTTTGTACCAGAGTATTTACTACTACTCCTAAAAAACCTAACTCAGCACTTCGTAAAGTTGCGCGTGTTAAGCTTTCAACAGGAATAGAAGTTACGGCATACATTCCGGGAGAAGGTCATAACTTGCAAGAACACTCTGTGGTGCTTGTTCGTGGTGGCAGGGTAAAAGACTTGCCGGGTGTAAAATATCATATTGTTCGTGGTGCATTAGATTCTGCTGGTGTTGAAAAGCGACGTCAATCACGTTCGCTCTATGGCGCTAAGCGTCCTAAAAGTTAATAAGGTAGTGTATGCCAAGACGTAAAAAAAATATTTTAAAAAGAGACATTGGTGTTGATCCTCGCTATGGATCACAAATGGTTCAAAAGTTAATCAATATCGTTATGGACGATGGTAAGAAGAGCATTGCTCGCGAAATCGTTTATGATGCAATTGATTTATTAATTAAAAAAGCTCAGGGCGACAAAAATAAAGCGCTCGATATTTTTTATAAGGGCTTTGAGCAATTGATTCCATTAGTTGAAGTTCGTCCGCGCCGCGTTGGTGGTAGCGTGTACCAAATTCCTATGGAAGTAAATCAAGATCGCGGCCGTGCGCTTGCTATGCGTTGGTTGATCGATGCAGCAGCGGTGCGCTCAGATAAAACTATGGGCATCCGTTTAGCATATGAGTTGATGGACGCTGTAGAAGGCCGCGGTGGCGCAATTAAGAAGAAATTAGATGTTCACAGAATGGCAGAAGCAAATAGAGCCTTCTCTCATTATGCTTGGTAGTTGAAGGTATATAGATGAGCATTCCATTAGAGCGTTACAGAAATATAGGGATTGCTGCGCATATTGATGCCGGTAAAACTACCGTTACTGAACGAATACTTTTTTATACCGGTGTTACCCATAAGATTGGTGAAGTTCACGAAGGTGAAACCACTATGGACTGGATGGAGCAAGAGCGCGAGCGTGGAATCACGATCACCTCGGCAGCAACTACTTGCTTCTGGAAAAATCACCACATTAACATTATTGATACCCCAGGACACGTTGATTTTACTATTGAGGTGGGTCGTTCATTGCGTGTTCTTGATGGTATGATTGGTGTGTATAGTGGGGTAGATGGAGTTCAGCCACAATCAGAAACGGTATGGCGTCAAGCAAATCGTTATAAAGTGCCACGTATCATTTTTGTAAATAAAATGGATCGTATTGGTGCTGATTTCCCTAAAGTTGTTGCTGATGTTAGAAATAAATTAAATGCGAACGCAGTTGCTATGCAAATTGCCGTTGGCGTATCAGAAGACTTTAACGGAATTATTGATGTCTTAACCGGTAAGCTTGTTCGTTTCGAAGGTGAAATGGGCGAGAAGATGATTTTGACAGATGCTCCCGCTGAATATGCTGAAAAGATTAAAGAATTACGCACCAAGATTATCGAAGCAGCTGCAGAAGTTGACGATAAAATTGCTGAAAAGTTTTTAAATGAAGAAGAAATTTCTAACGAAGAAATTAAAGCGGCATTGCGTAAAGGGGTTATTGCTCTCAAAATAGTTCCTGCGTTTTGCGGCACTGCCTTCAAAAATAAAGGTGTTCAATTAGTGCTTGATGCAGTGATTGAATATCTGCCTTCTCCGGTTGATCGTCCGCCAGTAGTTGGTACTACGGAAGATAAGCAAGAAGTGCAAATCGTTTCAGATCCTAAAGGCTCTTTCAATGCATTAGTCTTCAAAATTATGACTGATCCATTTGTGGGGGTGTTGAACTTTATTCGTGTTTATTCAGGCGAATTAAAGGCTGGTTCTTACGTATACAATTCTCGTTCACGCAGTAAAGAGCGTGTAAGCCGTTTGGTGAGAATGCATGCGAACCAGCGTGAAGAAATTGATTCAATCAGAGCAGGCGATATTGCGGCGATTGTTGGAGTAAAAGAAGCGGTTACCGGGGACACATTGTGCCAAGAAGGCACGGTAATGTTCTTGGAATCGATCGATATTCCAGCGCCCGTTATTTCTGCTTCTATTGAGCCAAAAAATAAAGCTGATTATGAAAAGATGGTTCTTACGTTAAGAAAATTGATGCAAGAAGATCCATCGTTTAGATTCTCCTATAACGAAGAAACAGGACAAACTGTTATCGAGGGAATGGGCGAATTACATCTTGAAATTAAAGTAGATCTTTTAAGACGCGATCACAAAATTGATGTTGTCCAAGGTAAGCTCCAAGTTGCTTATAAAGAAACGATCCAGAAACCAACCGATGTTGAAGGTAAGTTTATTAGGCAATCGGGTGGCCGCGGTCAATACGGCCATGTGTGGCTTAAGCTTGAGCCTTTAGAAAGAGGCAAAGGCTTTGAGTTCGTTAATGGCGTTGTGGGTGGATCGATTCCTCGTGAATTTATCCCAGCGGTTGAAAAAGGTCTTTTAGAAGCCATAACCTCAGGTGTCTTAGGTGGGTATCCTGTTGTTGATATGAAAGCAACCTTAACGGATGGTTCATATCACGATGTTGACTCGTCTGAAATGGCATTTAAGATTGCTGCTTCTATGGCGTTTAAGAGTGGTATGTCCAAAGCGTCTCCGGTATTACTTGAACCAATTATGAAGGTTGAAGTGGAAACACCTGAAGAGTATATGGGTGATGTGATGGGCGGATTGAGCTCGAAGCGTGGCAAGATCCAAGGAATGGAGATGCGTGGTGGTAACCAAGTAATTAATGCAGAAGTACCATTGGGCGAGATGTTTGGTTATGCGACCGAGTTGCGCTCCATGACCAAAGGTCGTGCTACCTATACTATGGAATTCGCAAATTATAGCGAAGCTCCAAAGAATATAGAAGAAGCAGTTGTTAAGAATAAATAGTTTTTATTAGTATTACATAGTTTTTAGGAGAAACGATGGCAGGTAAATTTGAACGTAAAAAGCCGCATTTAAACGTGGGAACAATCGGACACGTTGACCATGGTAAAACAACCTTGAGCGCGGCAATTGCCACTTACTTAGCAAAAAAAGGTTTAGCGCAAGCAAGAGCATATGACTCTATTGACAATGCTCCGGAAGAAAAAGCACGTGGTATTACCATTGCAATTTCACACATCGAGTACGAATCAGCAAATCGTCACTATGCACACGTTGACTGTCCTGGTCACGCTGACTATGTAAAAAACATGATCACCGGTGCTGCTCAAATGGACGGCGGTATTCTTGTGGTTTCTGCATCAGATGGTGCGATGCCTCAAACCCGTGAACACATTGTTTTGGCAAAAAACGTTGGTGTTCCAGCGTTGGTTGTTTTCTTAAACAAATGTGACATGGTTGATGATCCAGAAATGATCGACATGGTTGAAGAAGAAATTC
>CAYMRF010000059.1:0-7396 GCA_964392765.1 uncultured Pseudomonadota bacterium | reverse complement strand
ATATTGTATGAAAATGTATTTGAAATGAAATCGTTATATTTTAATATTTTAACGCTTAATACAATCGGAATTTTATATGTTAATGAGATGCCTTTTGGCAAGTGTAATGATTGCAAGCCTTTCAATGAATGCCATGGAAGAGTATTCATCCTCTTCCAGCGATGAAGAATCGGAACAATCTTATAGAACTCCAGAAGTGCCTTCTGGCGTTATTGATGCAAGAGTACAATTTGCAAATGCTTACTCAAGAAAAAACCTTCCGCTTATGCGTCAAATTTTAGAAAGTGGACATTTAATAGATAAAGAAAGAGCATTATTTCATACCATTTCAGAAAATGATCGTCTAGGAACTGCACTACTACTGTACGAACCTATTAATATGCAGTGGAGTGATAATCTCGGAGGATTTTTACATGCTATTTCTATCGATCAATTCGATGGTGAACGTACAAGAAATCCTCAAAAAGCTTTAGCCATCGCCGAAGAATTAATATTACTCGGCGTTAACCCACATATAAAAATGCCGGAACCGTTCTGCCAGGGAGAAGCAAGCGCATTTGCTAAAATTAATAAATTTGCAAAAGCAGAAGAAATTAGATGGGAACGATACAAAAAGAAATTTTCTGCCTGCAAAGAAACCCATGCACAAAAAAGAACATCTGAATCAGCTCAGCAGTTACGTCAATATGCAAAAGAATTAACCCAAAGCCATAATAAATTAACACATTATTTCAAAGCAATGCAGTTATTTTGCCGTCCTGCGCTCTATTTTACTACTGAGCATTTTACTCCTGAACGATTACCCGGCAAAAGAAAACCGAATGTTGTTTCTATTCTTAGGGCTCGCGAAATGGGCATCGTGCGCAAAAAAGCGCGCGGTTTAGTAGCGCTTGCGCGTCCTGAAACGCTGCAAGAAACTATTCAATCGGGTGACATGCAAGCATTAAAAGAGTTTGTTGCAGCTAATCCCGAATCAACCCGTAAAGCCTATAATTTGAACAATGATCCTTTATTGCAAACCGTTTCCTCAGATAATAAAGAAGCTCGCAGATTCTTGATTCAAAGAGGAATGGATCCAAAAATTATCTTTAGCTCTGTAATCAATTCTTTTAATATTCCTGTGTTAAGGGAGCTGTTAGAAGAATATCAGGTGAATCCAACAAAAGTGCAATTGCCCACCTATAATAATCCTCAAAATTGGATGGACGTTGCCAATGCTCATTGGGCTGGCAACGAACCAAAAGAATTACATGATGAAAAGAAACGGCAAGCAGTTGCTTTATTACAAGCTGCGCAAGAACGCCACAGAATTTCATAATTGTTTTTTAGCCACTTTTGCTTATACTAAAGCAGATTTTTAAGATTTTGCATCGCTTAGGATAGTATGAAACTTGCTACATTTTTTGTTTTACTCATTGCATTAAGTATCAATTCTTTTGCTGCAGAAGCACCGCCGCACCCAAAACTGCTAAAGGCACTCAGCGAATTTGATGAAACGATTCAAGTAGGTATCATGTTCACTGCAGTGAGTGACCATTCAAAGGGCTTAAAAACACTTATTGACAACGGAATGCCCATTAGTTTCCCTAATAAATCAATTGGATATCAACCAATTTTTGCCGCCTTCTTTAGCGATAATAAGAAAGCAGTCGATATTCTTCTAAAGGCTGGCATTAGTCTTAAACAAAAATATGCAGGCTATTTACCAGAAGAAGCAGATCGCTCATTTACAATTCAAGAGTATCTTGAACAACCAGATAATGGACTAGATTTACGCAAAGCACGTAAGCTTTTTAACAAGTATTATAAGCAATAGATCAATATTCCCACTTGAAAAGAATTGGATTTTCTGTATTATAGAGATCTTCACTGGATCATATTTTTAAGAAAATCATGAAATATTTTATTTTAACTCTTCGTTTCTTACTTTTATTAATTTCTTGCCCTCTCTACTGCCTCAAAGTTGCAGTCTTTAATGTCGGCCAAGGTAATTGCACCGTAATAACTGCCCCTAATCAGCCAACGCTTATCGTAGATGCAGGCTCAAGCCAATTCCCCAGGGATGCAAATGGCAAAATTCTTAATGATTCGATTCTTGAAGAAATTAAAGAGCATATTCAAACCAACGCAGGCAACAATCAATTAGCCGTTATTATTAGCCATCCTGATATTGATCATGGCAACTGGATTAATGATATTGTCAGCCCGCTTATTGATGAAGAATTTGAAGTTACTGCATTGCTTGGCGGAACGAGAGAAGATTACCAAGCTCGCAAGAAACGGCTCTGGCCATTCATAAAAGCACTTGAAGATAAATGCCAAGAACATGAGTTTACTTTTCAATATTGCGATCAAGTTGAGAATATAAAAGAATTTTGTACTGAACATATGCCCGCTTATTGCTCAATTCTAAGCGCGAAGCACGATGCAAAAGATAATGATAAAAGCATTGTGATGAAGATCAGCTATGAAGATTTTTCATTTTTGCTGCCGGGCGATGCTACTAAAAGTATCACTGATACCATTAGAAAAAGTATCATAAAATCCGACATGCTTATGCTCGCGCATCATGGCGCAGCGCGCGACGGATGTACCACGATTCAATTACTTAGAAAAGTAAACCCGGGCGCTATCATCGCAAGCTCGGGAATGAATAAAGGCTATAAACACGTTCCGGGGATCACTGTTGCGACCGTAGCAAAATATTTTCGCACCCAACCGCACGTTGATTGGCACCCACACCCAATTAATTATTATGATGATGGAAGTTTAAAAAATGCAGCCGATTCGCAAGACGTGAAGCAAATTATTACCTATAAAGATGGTTTTGCGACCGGCATTACTCAACTTCCGTTCTTTACGACTACAACATCAGGCACGATCTGCATTACCAATGGTGACACGGAATATACGATCGATGCTGAGCATTATAGTGATGGATCCGAAAGCCCCACAACCATTGCACTTGATTCTTTAAATAGAAAATATTTCGCTGATTTTTCTTTTGATAGCATTAAACAGCTTAATTTTACTAATTTAGAATTAAATGATGAGACTGTCATAGCCAATTTTAAAACGCTGCCTCTTGCATTAACCTCTGCTGATTTCTCTGAGAATAATCTCACGGTCGCAAGCGTAAAGCATTTTGCCAAATTGATGGCTAAAAAAGCCGCCGCTTTAAAAATTGTTCTAAATATTCCTTATAAAAAGGCCGATAAAGAAGAGACCCCTCTCCTGCAATCAGTGGTTGAGCGATTTAGAAAAAATGATCCGGCTCCAGCCAGAACCCTTCATCACCTACGCCGAGAAGTTATTGATGAAAAATATAAAACTATAGCCTGCATCTTACCCAAATCTAAATGAGCTTGTTGCTTGGTGCTAATTTACAAAATTAGCCGTTAGCCTATACTTGATTATTATCAAAAATTCCCTTTAATCAAAGAAAATAATCGCATGGACTTAAAAAAAATTAATCTTAAAGATTTCCCGCCTTCACAGGTGAGAAACTTCTCAATTATTGCTCACATCGATCATGGTAAATCAACGCTTTCCGATCGCCTGCTAGAAAAAACTGGCACGCTCTCTGATCGCATACGCCATGAGCAATTCTTGGATAAGCTTCAAGTAGAAAAAGAGCGTGGCATCACCGTAAAAGCGCAAACAGCTTCTATGTTTTATGAATATAAAGGTACAACCTATCTGCTCAACTTGATTGATACTCCCGGCCACGTAGACTTTACCTATGAAGTTTCTCGCTCATTATATGCCTGCCAAGGAGCAGTGCTCTTGGTAGATGCAACACAAGGGGTTGAAGCGCAAACCATGGCCAACTTCTATTTAGCCTTTGATCAAGAGCTCACCATTGTTCCAGCGCTTAATAAAGTGGATATGAGCCATGCGCAACCAGAACGGGTTATGCGTCAGATGGAAACGCTTTTTGATTTTAAACAATCAGAAATTTTACATACATCCGGAAAAGCAGGAATTGGGGTCTTTGATGTGCTCAATGCCGTGATTGATCGAATTCCCGCACCTTCAGGCGATCGTAATCAACCGTTAAAAGCATTGCTTTTTGACTCATGGTTTGATGATTATCGCGGCGTTATCTGTTTAATCGCTCTTAAAGATGGTGTGATTAAAAAAGGAGATATGATCACTCTCGCCCAGCAAGGTAACGAATATGAAGTACTTGAGTTAGGACTCATGTATCCTGATCAGCAACCCATGGATGCTTTATATGCCGGCCAAGTAGGGTATTTAATCACGGGAATGAAGACGGTTCGTGAAGCGCGTGTGGGTGATACCCTTTACCATTCTCGGTTTCCGGTAAAACCATTTCCCGGATTTAAACCAGCAAAACCGGTAGTATTTGCGGGAATCTTTCCGGTTGATGCCAGTGAATTTGAACTTTTGCGCGATGCAATTGATAAATTGACCCTCAATGATGCCAGCGTTACCGTTGAAAAGAAGTCTTCTCCCGCACTTGGACTTGGATTCCGTTGTGGATTCTTAGGACTCTTGCATATGGATGTGTTTAAACAACGCCTTGAGCAAGAGTATAAAGTAACGGTTATTGCAACCGCGCCAAGCGTATTATACAAAGTTAAAATGGCTCATACGGGCGAAATGGTGGATGTGGAAACTCCTTCAGATTTTCCTGAAGCCAATCACATTGATGAAATTTACGAGCCAATTATCACGGCGACCATTATTGTGCCAAAGCCTTATTTGGGCAATATTATGACGCTCTGCGAAGAAAAGCGCGGCGAGCAAAAAGAGATGAAATTTCTTGATGAAGATCGCATCATTCTTAAATATAAGCTTCCGCTTAATGAAGTTGCTACCGATTTTTATGATCAATTAAAATCATTGAGCTCCGGATATGCCAGCTTTGATTATGAAGAAGCCGGATACCAGCCCGAAAAGCTAGTTAAGATGGATATTTTGCTCAACGCTAAACCCGTTGATGCACTCGCACTCATTGTACATGCGGATAAAGCATTCTATATCGGCCGAGATATTTGTGAAAAATTACGCACCGTTATTCCACGACAACTCTTTGAAGTAGCCATTCAAGCCGCCATTGGTGCTAAAATCATTGCGCGCGAGACCGTTTCTGCGTTAAGAAAAGATGTAACAGCTAAATGTTACGGCGGAGATATTTCTCGTAAGCGTAAATTGCTTGAAAAGCAAAAAGAAGGAAAAAAGAAGATGAAACAAGTGGGTAATGTGGAAGTACCACAAGAAGCATTCTTAACTATCTTGAAGCGGTAGTAGTTATGAAAAATGGAGTAGGGTATGCAAGCGTTTTGCTTGTAATAATGGTATATGGTCAAGCGGCTGGGATGGAACAGCCGCCTTTGCCGTATGAAACAAATGATAATCTTTTTGAACTTGCACGTAATAATAATATTAGGCGTATCACCGAGATTATTAAAAAAGTTGAAGAAAAAGCGCGCGTAAACAAAATGCATCCCATTCAGGTGGAGAATATAATTGCTCAATTGTTCAATCAGAAAGAACCCATCACGGGCAATACTATGCTTCATTATACCGTGTTGAGCGCATACATATCGCTTACTCAATTTTTAATCGAAAAAAAAGCAGATCCGACTATTGTCAATGAGAAAGGCAAATCTGCATTAGATATCGCAAATGAAAGTGCAAATGCGCACATTGAGAGAATAGTTAAACTGAAGCCGTCGCCAACACGACGGCATACCGTCAGCGCTCCGGAATTGAATATCCCGGATAAATTTAAAGAGGAAACGAAAGTAAGCCAACCATTGCCTACACTCCCAACCTCTTCCCCAAAAGATACAGAAACAACAGACGTTCAATTCTTGCTTGCACGGCAAAAAAATACAGACATACTCAAGACAATAATTGATAAGCTTAATATTAACCAGCGAGAAGAAATAACGGGCAACACTATGCTTCATTACGCCGTTTTGCTCGCCGATATCCCCTTAACGCAACTCTTATTAAGTAATGAAGCAGATGCGAATATTAAAAATGCCAGTGGCCATACTCCCTGCGATATTGCCAAAGAGTGTGGAAATCCACAAATAGCAGGGATGTTAAGAAGATATGCAAGAACTACCGTGAGCGCGCCTCAATTACACATTCCTGATAAGTTTAAAGATTCTACTACACTGACGCCTCCAGGGAGTCCGCATGCTAAATAAAATGGGATATGTAAGCTTAGTATTGGTACTAAGTATGGTGTATACTGAGACTGCAGAAAAAAAACAGGTTCGCATTCTGGATTTAAAATCGATCAATCAATTTAAGCTTGCACGGGAAAAAAACCTAGAGAAATTGAAAGAGATTGCAGATTTAATTGATCTCAACGCACAAGAAGAAATAACAGGAAATACCATTCTTCATTATGCAGTTTTACTTGCTGATAAAGAATTAATCGCATTTCTTTTAAGCACCAAAAGGGTAAATCCTCATATAAACAATGGCAGTACCCATTCAGTTCTAAAAATTGCGGCTTCTTGCGGTGATAAAAACATAAAGGATGCCGTTGAAAATTATGAAATGAAAGATCTCTTTAAACATTCTTTTAGCATGCCAACACTAACTACAACAAAAACAAAAGATTCACTTTTAACGCTCTCAAGCAGACAATAAACAACTATGAAAAGAAACATATTAGTACAACAACTTCAAGAATATAAAGATAGCGCATTAATAACCCACCATGAACTACTTCTAATAACGCAGTTTACTGATTTTATCGCTGCCCATGAAAACTGCTTTCATCGCAGTAACAGCGGCCATATTACCAGTGGTGTATGGGTTATTAATGCAGAGAAGACACATGCCTTGCTCACCCATCATAAGAAATTTGATATTTGGTGCCAACTCGGTGGCCATAATGATGGCAATCCCGATTGCAAAGCAACAGCAATAAAAGAAGCGGAAGAAGAATCAGGAATCACCGGATTCACCTTCTTGCATGAAGGCATTTTTGATATCGATCTTCATCCAATTCCTGGCTCATGTGCGTATCATTATGATGTGCGTTATCTGTTGCAAGCACCAATGGGCGCTTCTTACATTGTGAGCCCAGAGTCCCATGATCTTGCCTGGGTTGCGTTGGATAAGATCCCCGATTATTCCACTGAGGCCTCAGTGCTAAGAATGAATGAGAAATTTATTAAATTATTGAAAAAAAACTATAAGAACTCCTAATCTCCTGCTAAGGAGATTCTATGAATTCTAAAAAAAAATATTGGTCTCAAAAAGTCACGCAAACTTCCAATGCAATGGATTTAGAGCCCGGCGTCTTCACCCGTTCGTCTAATGAGGTAGCTAAAAGCCTAAAACGATCAGTTATGGACAGCGATCGTACCAAAGGCACAAAATTCCAATCTGCAATGTCTAT
>CAYMRF010000058.1:0-7795 GCA_964392765.1 uncultured Pseudomonadota bacterium | reverse complement strand
AATCAAAAATATATAATAAAGAAACCCATCTCTTGCAATGGGCATTTTAATTTAAACAAATTTGTTAACTTTTCTTAAAACGATGAAGCACTACTGATGCAAAACAAGCATATGCTGTTCTCGTTGCGACTTCATCAGATTTTCGCTGCTCCCAACTTTCTCGATTTCCAATACTATCGATTTGTGGTTTAACATTTGAAAGGTGAGCTGCACAACCCATAAATAAATCTGTGTTTTTGTCTTTTACCATTCTATGCAGCCTCAAGCAAATATCTTGAATATCATTGAAATTCGCTCTGTAATTTTCTGGACTAGAAGGCTTTTCAATCAGCTGCAATAACTCTGATGGCAACTTATATACTCGAATCGCTTGCGGCATAAGCGGCAATGTATCATCGATTTGGACAACAACTATTTCTTGGCTCGGATGCATTGAATACAAAGAACTTGTGGATACAATTAATACCAATATGGAAAAAAAATATTTCATGATTGATTACTCTCCCACATACACTAAAAAGTCAATCGATTATGATGAGCTTTAGTGCTAAAAAATAATTAATACTTTGCGGATCTGCACTCTCTGATGTGTTGCTCTTCATCTGCTATTTGCGCAAGAAGATTTTTCATTAATCCTTCCATTTTTGCATAGCCTTTTTGATTCGGGTGCAAATCATCTTCGCTATACTCGCGGTTCAATTTCCCATCCGAATCTACTAATACCTTAAAAAAATCTATAAATCTATGATTCTTACTTTTAGCATATGATTCTATCCATGAATTCAATGCACGAATTTTCGCCAAAGGCCGTTTTACCGTTTGAGGGCCTCGAGGATCTTTACCATCAAAATGATAATCACTCACGGGCAACACTGAGCACATAATTACTTTTATTTGATGCTGAGTTGCAAGTTCTGCAATAGAAGCGAGATTTCCCTGCATCTCTTCAAGAGTAATGGGGCCAGTATTTGCACCAATATCATTTACTCCTGCCAAAAGCACCAGATACTCTGGCCAAAGCGCAATAACATCGGAGCGCAGCCGCAATAACATTTGCGGCGTTGTTTGGCCGCTAATGCCTCGATTTACAAATTCTTTATGGATAACAAAAAAATTACTTAATTTAGAATTATTCCAATACTCAAAAATCGAATCACCCAACAATACAAATTTTGGTCTTCCTTCTGTTTCCATAAATCTCTGATTAGCTGCACGATAATAATTGAGCTGCGGCCAATCATCAGTTTTAGCTTTAAGAGCATCTAAAATTGGCATTAATTTCGGCAAATCTGCCGGAGTTATTAAAGCACTATTACTCGGAAGGCCACTTGCTTTATGGGTGGGGGCTTGCATTGCAAAACTATTCAAAGATATTAATAACAAAATCGAAAAAATATGTTTCATGATTTACTTCTCTCCTTTACGCTAAAAAGCCCATTCTTCAATGGGCTTTCTTATTTTTAACGATCCATTAAGTGTTGTAATTTATGTTTTTCTATAACCGCAGCTCCACACGCGACACGTGTTTCATGGATAACGCGCTCGTTCTTAGCGGGCATCCAATCCTCACGTTCTGCAATTTCATTTATTCTGTACAAAGGAAAACATCCTCTTCTTAATTCCGCAACGAATCCATTTTGTCTTCTTACGCGATTAAGTGCGGGCTCATTATCGAGATTAATGTCTAAGTACTGTTTTACACTCAAACAAATTGCGCGAATAACTTTCAGGTTCTCCGCATAATTTTCTGGTCTTAGTGGTTTTTCCAATACCTCCAACAATTCTTTGGGTAATTTATATATTCGAATTGCCTGAGGCGTAAATGGTAAATTTTCATCAAAGCTAATAACCTCCTGTACTTGTAGTGGTGACTGCATCGAATACAAAGAACTAGTAGATGCGATTAATACTAAAACAGAAAAAATATATTGCATTATTTCTCTCGTGATATAAAGAAAGCCCATCAATTATGATGGGCTTTCTTTGTTAGTTTATTTTTCCCAACTCATTGCTAAATCAACGAGCAAGCGCACACCAAATCCGGTTGCACTGTGCGGCCGATAGTAGGGTAAATCAGGAACATCAAATGCAACTCCTGCAATATCAAGATGCACCCACGGCACATCGTCCACGAAGTTTTGCAAGAATAATGCTGCAGTAACTGCGCCAGCCATATAAGTTTGGCTGCCAATATTAGAAATATCTGCCACAGGAGATTTAATTGCAGGCTTATAATCATCGGTTAATGGTAAACGCCACACAAAATCACCACTGCGTTCTGCTGAATCTTCTAAACGCTCCACAACATCATCATGATTACTCATCATGCCCGCAAAGAAGGGCCCGAGTGCATATGCGCATGCGCCGGTAAGCGTTGCGATATCAATGATTACATCTGGTTTATAATGCTTCACAGTATACGAAAGCGCATCAGCAAGAATTAAGCGCCCTTCTGCATCCGTATTTTTAATTTCTGCTGTTTTGCCATTATAGAAGGTTACAATATCGCCTGGCTTTGCTGCTTTTCCACTCGGCAAGTTTTCTGCCAATGGTGCAACGCCAACCACATTCACATTTGGTTTTAATTGCGCAATAGAAGCCATCGCTGCAATCACTGCTGCCGCGCCAGACATATCTTCTTTCATGGTTTCCATGTGATTTGCTGGCTTAATGCTCAGTCCACCTGAATCGAAAGTAATTCCTTTACCAACAAAAGCAATGGTTGGCGCATTCTTTTTAGTGGTCTTATATTCCATGATTACTAATTCGCAATCCAAATCAGAACCCGCTGAAACAGCTCCTAATCCGCCCATGCCCATTTGATTAATTTCATTTTCATTAAAGGAGGTGTATTTGAGCTTGAAATCTTTTGCAATCGCTTTTGCTTTTTGCGCTAAATCGGTTGGGAATAAAACGCGCGGCGGTAAATCGATCCAATGGCGTGCTTTATTAACTGAAGTAGAAATAATCGCGCCTTTTTTCACGCCTTCTTGCACTTCTTCTTTATCATGATCCCCAATTGCAATAATAAGTTCACGATTATCAATCGTTTTGCGCGCAGGATCGGTGATAAATTCATCAAAGTGGTATGCGGCAATATTTGCCATAATTGCAGTTTCGCCCGCCAAATAACTGCTTGGAGCACCAAATAATCTTGTTGATGGCAATTCCAACGCCAAAGAAGAAACTTTAAGATCTTCCATGATGCGCATTAATTTACCGATTACACGCCGATATGATTCAACCGGGAACAAGTTTTTCTTATTTTTTTTACCTAAGGCGATAAGAATGATGTAGGAAATTTTCCCCTTATTTGAAACGGGAACTACTACGCTTGAAAGTAGGCTTGCAGTAAATTTACGTTCTTTTATTAAATCAGAAATTGCCGGAAATATTTTTGCTACTTCTTTAAGATCTGAAGCACTAAATCCGTGCTCAAGAATAACGGCCTTTGCTAGTGCTTTAGAATCAAGCACCGC
Organism: uncultured Pseudomonadota bacterium; assembly: GCA_964392765.1. Classification (GTDB taxonomy): domain Bacteria; phylum Babelota; class Babeliae; order Babelales; family Vermiphilaceae; genus BTUB01. Next base: position 4,316 of record CAYMRF010000058.1, on the reverse strand, counting down.
TCCCGTTGAAAGAGAAATTGAAACCATCTAATATTCCTTTTAAAAATTTTCATAAATTTTGCGAATTTATGAAAATTAGAATATCAGATCTGAACTAAAAGTTCATCCGGATCTTCTATGATACGTGCAACTTTTTCTTCATCAAGCGATCCATCAACGGCTTTATCAATGAAAGTGCGAATTTCTCTCACGTATCTTTCCGGATTATAAAAATAAGAATCAAAATGGCGACGCCCATTAGTAAGCCATAATACTTTATATTCTGCCTGTGCGCTTGCATAAATGCTCTTAATGGCTTCAACAGTAATTTTTTCATCATTTTTACAGTGAATAAAGAAACAGGGCACATGTACCTTTTGAATTGATTCCACCGGGCTTACCGGATACATGCGAATATCAATATTTTTAGTATCAAGATTTGCAACCGCTTTTAATATTCCTTTAATGAGCGATTGCACGTATGGGTGAAACGCATATTTTTGCAAGAGGTTGCACGCAGGGATGGTAAAATCATAGCCAAAGAAGGTGAATTGTAATCCTTCCAAACTCTTTTTAATAATATTTTCGGTAGAATCAAAAGGGCAATCTAAAATCATTGCACTAAAAAGTGATTCATCTTTTGATTGCGCTTCAATAGAGGCTACTGCTCCCATGGAGAATGCATATACCAGCAATGGCATATCACGCAATTGCGGATGGTTTTTTATAAATCGCGCAGCAGTAGTTACATCTAACGCCTCATCACGCCCGAAGGTACACCGTTGACCATCACAATTTTCTCCATGCGCTCTAAAATCAAATGTTACAAAATTGAATTTTCCTTGAGGAAACATATGGCGCAAAAAGGCTACATCAAATTTATCAGTCATAAATCCGTGGCAGATCAAAATAGTAGCTTTTGCATTGGGAAATCTTACTAATCTGCCATAACGAACAATCTTTTCATCCGAATTGTTGGTTTTAGGAACGTTAAGCATAATATGCTCAACCGTAGCACGCGTAACCGGATCTCTATTTTGAGAAATGGTAGCGCCGAACTCATTAGCACTTAAAAATGCAGGTTTTCCCGTAGAAATAGCAGGAAACGGACCGTGTTGCTTATGTGCAAATAATGATGGCTTTTTACCAATTAGAACAAACACTGCCAAGGTGACTAAAATGATACTACTTGCCACAAGCTTCGAAAGCTGTTTCTTGCCAGACATTTTTTTACTCTCCTAACCCTTTTTTACAATTTTCATCTCATATGGAGAGTATCAAATAAATTTTTCTATTTGCAATATTTTAATAAATATTTATAATTGCCCAGCAACTCTAATGCTTTTCTTTAAAAACAAAGCCCGGGATTTATAGTCCCGGGCTTTAATTAATGCCTAAAATAAAGGCTATTTTTCACATTCGGTATGACCAACATATTCAGCTGCAAGTTCGCAAAGTTCTTTTTTGCTCATTGCGTTGCTATATCGAGCCGCTAAGGTTCCATCTTTAAAGATTAAAAGAGCAGGAATCTTAGTTACATGGAACTTAGTAGCAATATCGGGTAATGCGGCGATATCAACAGAGATAAAGAGCGCGTAGTCTTTAAATTGCTGAGCAACCGCATTAAAATGCGGAAGCATTTGCATGCATGATGGGCAATAATCTGCGTAAAAATCAACAAAAACCGGCTTTTGAGTATTGGCTATCTCTTGTTCAAGTTCAACCAGAGAATTCACATGTTTCACCATGCTTGGCAGAACATGGGCAGCCACCACCTGATTTTCTTGCAAACGAGCGGCAATATCCCCGGTAAAACCAATTTCATTTAAGAAGGCATCGGCATCCAAAGCAGCACAGCTTCCATGCCCTGCTGAAACAATGGCCTGGCGATAGCGATGGTCTTCCACATCTCCCGCAGCAAATACCCCCGGAACTGAAGTTGCTGCAGTATGATTTTTAAGAACTACATATCCGCCCTTATCAAGCTCTACTTGACCTTTAAAGAGCTTCGTATTTGGCTTATGCCCTACTGCTAAGAAGACTCCATCAATTGGCATCTGGATGGTTTCTTGGGTTTGAGTATTAAAGAGCTTAATGCCCGTAACATGATCCTTATCGCCTACAATCTCTTTAGGCTCAACATTATACATTACTGAAATATGTTTATAACCGGTTAGAAGATCTTGGCTGGCCGCTGCGGCTCTCATTTTATCTTTACGCACTAAAATAGTGATCTTTTTAGCGTACGCAGCTAATTGAATTGCCTCTGCAACCGCAGAATCTCCCCCACCAATAACCACTACCTCTTTACCATTATAGAATGGCGCATCGCAAATAGCGCACGTGGTCACCCCTCTACCAAAAAACTCTTTTTCACCCGGGATATTGAGCGGACTTGGCGAAGCGCCGGTAGCAATAATCACGGTTAATGCATAAATCACTTTGCCATCATCAGTAGTAATGGTGAATGGCCATTTAGAGAAATCCACCTTTTCTACCGAATCATCGGTAAAGCTTGCTCCTAAGCGCTCCACTTGTTCACGGATACCGGTCATTAAATCTTTTCCTAAAATTGCTTTGAAGCCGGGCCAATTTTCCACATAAGAAGTCTCCGTAAGTAAGCCGCCGGGTTTAGTCCCTTCAATAATAAGGGTTTTTTTCTTAGCACGAGCACCATAAAGGCCGGCCGTGAGTCCTGCGGGGCCCGATCCGATTACTACCATTGGAAAAACATTCTTTTTCTCTTCTAAACCCCGAAAATCATACTTATGCTCTGCCCAGAAAAGTCCTGAAAACCAGCCATAAAGGGAATTGTCCTTCTGCATGCATTGAGGTATAGCTAGAATAGAGATACCCAAGCAGATAAGGCTGCTGGTAAATAATATCGACCGCTTATTCATGAAAAACTCCTTTGGTTACGTTTCTTTTGCGTAATTAAAAATCGACAAATACTTAAAGGTTAACTATAGTATTTATATACTTAAGCTTAAAAATTCATTATCTATGCAAGGAAAACCTCAAATGAAATTTTCTTCGAGTACGATAAAAATCGCATTAGCTCTTTTGCTTCCCGTTAGTATAACCAACTTGCCTGCAGATACCAACCCTGCAGTTAACATTGAGCAAATAGACTCTGCGCCCCCTTCTGATGCCATTGATACTGCTCAAGGCAATCCTTTATTGATTCAATGCAAAACCTTGGCAGAGAATCTTGAGTTAATTATTGGCATGATTTTCAATATTAAAAGTGGGCAAGGAAAATATCTCATCGATGCGGCCACTCCAATACTAGCCCATTGTGATAATATCAAAAAATTGCCAGACACCGCTTCAAAAGGCCAGATTCTTCAAGCGTGCGCGGTATTAAATGATTGTGTTTTAAGATTAATTCAAATTTTGGATAAGGGTGCCGATCAAGTCTTAGAATTAAATGCCCCCCCAGCGCTCAATGATTTGGCAAATGAGGGCGATATTGCCTCTGGATTTATTCAATTAGATAAAGATTTTACTCAACTCGTTTCAAAAGTTGATGAATCCTACCAGGATGTATGGCGTAATTTGCGTACACACGTAAACGCGCAGTTGAATAAAATTGATAAAATTTTGCAAGACATTAACCGCAAAGTCACCGAAAGCGAAACTTTAGTTGGCAAAGAAGAGATTAAAAAAGAGATTATGGGTTTACGCACTGAATTACGCCAAATTCAGAAAGAGCTTGCTTCTGCAAGCACTAATCCTCAGGCGGTTTTAAGCGTTTATCAAGTAAATAAAGCATTTATTGCTTATTTGCAAGAGTGCCAAAAACATAAGTTTAGAAAATGGGCCGTTACCGATTTGGTACAAGAGCTCAAACGCACTCCCACTACTGATGAAAATCAAACGCTTGATGAACTCCTTTACGAGATGATGCGAACCAATGCGCAGCTTGATAAATTAGAAAAGGATGCTGAAAAAATAGATCTAACCCTTGTTAATAAAGCAGCACGATTCGTGGGCGATTATGTGGTAAATCCTATTCAGCGGCATAACCTTGTTCTCTGGAGCGCTGCTGGCCTTGCATCAGTCGGCTTGGCGGCATACGCTATGTACTACTTTGATCAAAAATGTTTTACCGAGCCAACCACATGGTTTAGAAAATTATTTGGATATCGCAACCATGCGACTGGCAAAATGGTAAATGATCTAAGCGCCAAGGCAACTAACGATATTTTAAATGTGGTAGCAGAAGGCTTAGACATTACTCCAAAAGAATTAATGCAAAAAATTGAAGATATTGCTAAAAAGAAAGATTTCGCGATGGTAAAAAATCGCGAGGAACAATTATCTGCAATGGAACG
>CAYMRF010000057.1:0-7839 GCA_964392765.1 uncultured Pseudomonadota bacterium | reverse complement strand
AATAATGTAGTAGATGATTGGAGTAAAAAAATAAACGAGACATATCCTGATAGTTCAATTTATGCAAAAGCAACCGGGCTTCAAAAAATTAATGATAAAGATCACCAGCAAAAATACTTAATTTTGAACTACGATTTTTTTCAGCAACCTAATACAGAGACGCAGCTTAAAGAATTTCTTGAATATTTTAAAATAGATTTTTTCATCATCGATGAAATTCATTTTTCAAAACAAAGAGATGAAAAATATATATCACAAAGAAAGAAAATTGTAACAACATTTTTATCAGAAGCTTCTTGGCACAATAATAACATTCATGTATTGGGAATGTCAGCCACACCTGTAATCAATAATTTATTTGAAGGCAAAACAATGATAGAGCTTGTGACTGGCATCGATCATTCAGATCTTAATACACAACCTACTATCTCTAATTGCATATCACTTTATCAAAAGTTTATGTTACATGGAATTAGATTTGTACCTCAATATGATTTAAATCTCAATGTTGAAACGCCCAAGGTAGATTGCAGTGATTTGATTCAAGAAATAAAAAATATTAGTAAGTCTGGAAAAATACTAGATTTGGAAATCTTACTAACAAAAGTAAAACTGCCCATTATTTTACAAAACTTACAATCAAAAACAGTTATTTATACGCATTATCGGAAAGGCATAGAATCGATTCTTTATGATGCCATTAGTAAAGAAGGTTGGCGCGTTGGATTATTTAATGGGGATACTAAAAATGGCTTAAGTGAATTTATCGAGGGCAATATAGATATTTTGATTGCTACAAGTTGTGTGAGCACTGGCATCGATGGGTTACAAAAAGTATGCAATAGATTAATTATTAACTCCTTGCCATGGACTCATGCAGAATTTGAACAACTCAAAGGACGTATTTATCGTCAAGGTCAAGTTAATGATCAAGTAGACATTATTATACCTTTAACTTTTGCAATAATTAATGATAACTATTGGTCATGGTGTGAATCACGATGGAAGCGAATTCAGTTTAAAAAATCTATTGCTGATGCAGCAATAGATGGAATAATCCCCGAAGGGCATTTAAGAAGTGCAGAACAAGCATATAAAGATTGTATGAGCTGGTTAGAAAGGCTTGATAGTGGACAAATGCTTGAAATTGAGCGACAAAAGATAGATGTTCATTTATCAGGTGAACTAAAATCTGTTGCCATTAGAAGAATTGGTGACCTTTCAATTATGAATCAACAAATAAATCGAGTTTCAAGTTCACAAACGCACAAACGTTTCTTAGATAATCCTTTAGAATGGTATGATTATCATGAAATATATGCAGAAACTAGAAAAGATTGGGAAGTAATTCCGTATCAAGAAGCTATTAAATGGTGCAAAGCGAGACCTCATTGGGTTATAGGTGATTTTGGTTGCGGTGAAGCTTTTTTAGCTCAAGAGCTTCCTAACAAAATTTATTCATTCGATCATATTGCCATTAATGATAAAGTAATTTCCTGTGATATATCACATGTGCCTTTAAATGATTCAGCTTTAGACGCAGTCATTTTTTCCTTATCATTAATGGGAATCAATTTTATTGATTATTTAAAAGAAGCAGGTCGTTGCCTTAGATTAGATGGACATGTATGGATTGCTGAGCCGACAGCAAGAATAAAAGATATAAATCTTTTAACTGATTTGCTTAGGCTTATTGGATTTGACGTATATCATACAAGTCAAAGGGGTAAATTTACTTTTATTCAAGCTCTTAAAACAGAAAGAGCAGTGAATGAGATCATGTTACAAGATTTAATCAGTCAAAAAATTCTAGACTAATTTTGCAAATAATTTTTCCAACCAATAAACGACATCTTACTAAAAGAACTATTCTTTACCAATCCACGGAATTCAAATTTTAAAAGATTAAAGCTTTAAATTTGGTAATATGATGCTTTAAAGCCATAAAAGGGCTAACAATGCCAGGAAGCTCAATTATACGTATATCAGCCATAAGCCTATTCCAATCTCTTTGACTATGCTTTGATAATATTGCTCTTAATTCTCTCAAATTTACTAATTCAAGCGCTTTCGATAATCCGTATGACTGCAATATCTTTTTCGTGCTCAATTGTGGATTATGGAAAACTAAATCAGCAAGCAGAGCTTTATCATTAGCAGCTCTATAATCCAGCAAGGGAGGCCTTTTGCTTTCAAGCTCATCAATATAATGCAAAAGTATCTTCTTTGCGGTGGCTGCCTTAAAAAGGCTTTTAAAAGATAGATCGGATTTGATCTCGAGCTTATTAAAAAGCTGTTTGATTTTCTGCCGCTTATTCAAGCGCACTTCCATGCGTAATATTTCGAGCTTCTTTTTTCTGTGTGCAAGCTTTGGAAATAAATTCAATTGCAATGCGTTATCTTTTTCTATTGCCCTCTTATCGCTTTGCTTGGCCTTTTCGAGATCCTTTATTTTATCGTAAAAAACCACCTCATAAGAGTTGCAGTGCCATTTATAGCTATGCCCTTCATTGCGATAATCCGTTTGATTAACATCAAGAGAAAGCTTGATATTCGCTTCTTTAATCTTCTGAATATAGTGATATGGCGTTGAACCATCTGTGAGGGCAATATTTTTAGAGTAATGGATTGCACTCACCGGCGCGGCTGCAAGAGAAGAGGGATCAATAATAACCCCCATTTGATTTAAAGTTGATGATAGATGCTGCAATAAAGGCTGCAGATCCTTCCCTTTAAGTTCTTCAAAATTATTTCCATAAAAAAGTTTGGGCAATGAGAGTTCTATTTTAAGGGCTATTTCTTTTGGATTGCGTGGATTGGTTCGTAATGTGAGCCGCGGCTTATATATTCCCGCAAGCAACACTTTCTTAGTTGGATTCTGCTTGGATTGCATTCCGTGAATGGCAATTGATCTATTATTTATAATCCATCGCGCGGATGGTACAAATTTATCTGGATCAGTAATTTGGAATAAATCTTGGCTGAGGAGTAATACTACTGTATCGATCATTTGTTTTACCGCTGCTGAGACATTTAAGATGCAGCAATAAAGATAAAGCATGAGTAATTAAAAACAAGAGGGGCCCCCGATTTTGCGAGCCTTCTTTATAGAGGTTCTCTAAATTACATTCTCTTGTTTTTTTCTTTGATCGTGTTCTTGCTGGTGCTGCATATTCATCTGGATTGATTCGCTTATTAACAGCTACCATTAATGCAACAAAGGCAGAAAACTTCTTGCGATCTTCACAATTCAAAAAAGCACTAACAGGAGGAATCCTATTGGCAGTTCTATTCTTCTTGATTATCATATAACTCTCGATTCTATGCGAGTATGATCATGCCGACTTATATCAGCAAAGGGAAATAAATTTTGGATTATTAGGGATTGGAATTATTTGCTCTCAGTGAGCCAGCATTCGCTTTGATATAAGAGCGATAACCCGTATTGTGAAAAGATCAGGCGTTGGATCCTGATAATTATGAGATCGTTCATGCTTTACCCTCGCTGTATTGATGCTTCTATTACATTGAGGGTGAATATAAATTATATTGCGATTAATATCAAGTAAAAATTGAAAACCTATTGAATTATAAGTTTATTGATCTAGAGTCTCAATATTAGAAATCCCTAATTTGGTTTTAATCTCTCCTTCCAAAGGGCCCAATCCAGTGCGATGCCGGAATTTAGCTCCTGCCTTTACTAAATCTTGGAATATTATTATGGTGGCTTGATGCAAATTTCTTGTCATTGGGTAATCCTGGCTAAGGCGATCCCACAAAATATCAAGTATAGTCGCATCCTTCCAAGCAGGAGTCTCTATTGGGAGATTGGGATTAATTCCAGCATTAAGTAAAGCCTTTACTTTTTGTGGATTTTTCTGCCATATTGATGCTTCCACCAGTTGTTGATGAGTAGGGCCGCTAGTTTCTCTTTGCATTCCATTCATTGACGCATTAGCAGTTAAGATCATCAATATTCCAAAGTATAAAATTAATTTTATTTTCATATAAGAACTCCATAAAATAAAATATTAACATCATGTCTCTGTTGTTTAATATACATATAAAGAGATCAAAAGAGCAATAATTTCCTATTTGAATATTTATCCGCAATGAAAAAACGTTTATTTAGGGGGATAATTTTGCAGGATCCTTGCAATTTAATATCGGGCTTGCAGTTAAGTGAAGATTGGATCCTAATATATTTGAACGATGTATGATGATTTTTCTTCTTTGCCGTAGTACTCAAATCCCTTGAGAGTGAACAAAAAATAAAGGGCGATAATATCAAACAAAATTAAAACACTTAATTTTGAAGTACCTTGAGAAGGATAGGTTCATTTTTCATTTTGAGAAATTTGTTAAAAAAAGCTAATAAATAAGAATTCACTATACTTATCATCGTTTCACCGTTAATTGCCCCTGTTACTGCTTCCATATTATATAAAGCTTTGTTTTCTTTATATAAAGGTAAATCTTTAAGAAGCACCCAGTCACTGAAAGCTCCGTGATCAGCCTCAGGGATTTCAACATAATATGCATCAAAATGCATGTTTTTAATTAAAGTTGGGATGTACTCCATGTATTTCTTTCTGAGAACTGTGATTAATTCTTGTGGCCATCCAAGATGATTTGCAATTTGCTCGTCAGTTTGGTTTTTGAAATTTTCTATTGTTTTTCCTCCGAGTAAAAAAAATATAGGTTTATTAAATCCTTCAGTTGCGTTAGGCCCAAAGAGCGCACCATCCAAATCTGCAGCGGCTTTAATGTAATCGCGAGATCGTGCTAATTGTATAGCAGTAGCCCCTCCAAACGAATGCCCAAAAATTCCAATATTATTAAAATCAAAACAATTGAAATATGCTGGTTCTTTATTTAACTCTTTTAACTTAGCGAGTGTAAAATCGATATCTTGAATCCACGTTTTTTGCTGTATTTGGCTTGAATTTTCATTAATTAAATTCTTCTGTGAACTGTTTTCTGGTGCAGAATAAACAATGCGCCCATCTAGAAATTTAATTATTTGTGCATAATATGTATGGCCGATTCCAACAACAATATATCCGTTACTCGCCAGTTCTTGAATAAAAGAACTATAAGCAAAACGCATAGCTGCATACCCATGGCAAAAGAAAATTATAGGATAGGGGCATTCTTTTTTATTGATTGGTGCCTTATCTATTTCGTAAGATTTGAGTGATTCAAGTTGATTTACATCTTTTTGCGAGAAGCCTTTTTTGATTAGTCCTTCTTTCCATAACTCTAGAAATTCTTGTGCATATTTTCGATATTTGCCACTTTCTTTGGTTGGATACCAAAGCTGCACTATTAATTCGCGACGAGTTGTTGGATCATTTGAGAATGTTTCACTTCTATTAATATCGATCCAATTGAAAATTTCCGTTCCAACTTTGTAAGGACCGGAAGGAGAGGGTAAAATCATAACTTCTCGCCTGTAATAGATTTGAATAACAACTAATGCCGATAAGAAAAGTAGGATAAATAATAAAACCAATTTTTTCATAGTGCCCAATTAGTGTGCGTATTTCTCATAAAGTTTTTTTATGGTTTCATGATGAGCTTTCCAGGCCATCCATGAAGATTCAGCCCAAGAATATGCTAATTCTGTATAATCATTGAGATCAAGGTTTTTTTCAAGCATCTGGGTTTCAATATCTATTACTTTTATATCCCCTAAATTTTCAGGAGGTGTTAGTAGTTCAAATGGAACTTTATCGCCAGCCATATTTGATAAAATAGTATCCATTACTTTTGCAATAGATCTAAGCTCCATTTTTTTTACCATAGAACAGTGGAGAGCTAAAAGATGAATTGATATTGATTGAATAGAGGCATCAATGAGACGTTTATCAATTTGGAGTTTGGCTTGAATTTCAGCGTGTGGGGGATGCTGGACTGCATAAGCATCGACAATTAATCGATGTGCAGGCGGATATCCAAATAATTCTCTTTCATTATTTAATACTTCTAGAAAAATAAAAGAGCATTCTGGGCTTACCACCCCATATCGAGCAATTCCAACTGTTTGATAATGTTGTAATTCTTCTTTATATGGAAGAACTATTTTGCAGCCAGGGCAAATACTCTTTTTTTCTGAAGCCATGTTTTTTCCCTTATGTTTTAGCTTTCTAAATAACTGTAATTCGTTGAGGTGTATAATTCAACATCTTAATTTAGAAAGGTGATTAGTTATTTTTTACAATACTTAACTTAAATGATGCAAACACCGTTTGAATGTGGCTTAAGCTTATGGTAAACTCAATTTCGTGGTTCCTGAACATGTCAACTAGGTACCGCCAGTCATTTCCTTCAGAAATGCCTGGCAGGCCATTCTCAATGAACTTTCCAATTAAATCTTCCTCTTTATGTGTCATTTGCATGTATTACGTTTACTATATTAGATCTCAAACTTCTCCTGATCAAACCTATATAGGATTTACGAGTAACCTTAAACAAAGATTATTAGACCATAATTCCGGAAAGTCTGTTTATACCAAACAATACAAACCCTGGACTCTCGTAGGATTTTTAGGATTTGATACCGAATTAAAAGCATTGAGATTTGAGCGTTATTTAAAATCAAACGCGGGTAGAATATTTATAAGAAGGTATTTTGCCATTATGGAAGGAAATCAATTATGAAATTAAAAATCAATTTTCTCTTATTGCTCTTAGCATCAATTTTTAATAACGTTTCTTGCGAAAATAACGCTGATGTATCTCAAATGCTCAAAGATATCGAGCTTGCTGCTCAAATGGGATCTGGCGAATCAGTAGCCATAGATCTTAACGCAACTGAAGGCCTTGAAGGAAAAATTGCTCAAACGGTGCGAGATGCCGTTGAGGAATCTCCGAAGCCTTTAACGTTTTTCGAACGAGTAAAAGCGTTTTTCAGATCTCTATTTAGTTGGTAATTTGAAAAATAGACCATTATCATCAATTAATGGAGCATTCCAGAAGTTTAAAGCAGTGCAAAGAGCCCATCTAGACATTTCTCTGTTTTTTAGTTAATTTTGTGCGTTGATTTTCATAGTTCGAGCCTAACTTTTCATAATTGTCTAGAACAGCTCCCAGTGATACTATTCAACAGTTAATACGCTACAATCATCATTTCTATAAAAAAAGGATAGAAAGTATGTTGCAAAAGAGTTTTCTTATTTTTTGCTTTTCTTTAATTTTCTTAAACAATCTTTTTGGTTCATGTCCGCCTAATTCTGCACGTTTTTGCGACCTGTGCGTGGATGGATCGGTGCTGATCAAAGGCACTGGTGTGAGTGATTCTTGCACAAGTGGTGCCCTGGTAGTAATAGGTGATGTGGGAGTTGGCGGCGATATGAATGTTTGCGGTCAAGTTACCATGGGAGAGCCCCGTGCATTTTCTTTACTTAATCATGAACTGCGTTCGCTTGCATGCACTGCATCGGATTTGCGTTTAGAAGTACAAGGATCTGTAGGAGTTACCAGTGATCTTTTAGTATGTGGTACGGTTATTGCAAATGGATTTAGTGGCCCAATTATAGGGTCGACAGGAGCAGTTGGTTCAACAGGACGCACGGGAGCAACTGGCATTGCAGGAGCAACAGGTGCCACGGGATCGTCGGGTGTTACTGGGGCCACGGGCGCGCAAGGTGCAACCGGCACTACGGGTGCTACCGGAAGTACTGGATCTGTTGGATCAACCGGTGTAACTGGTTCTACTGGTCACACTGGACACACTGGTCACACTGGACAAACTGGTGTTACTGGCGTAACTGGTCCTACTGGGTTTACCGGACACACCGGATACACCGGACATACTGGTCCCACCGGAGTTACAGG
>CAYMRF010000056.1:0-7846 GCA_964392765.1 uncultured Pseudomonadota bacterium | reverse complement strand
CAAGACCTACATAAAGACATAACCGTCAACCTCAAAGAATCATATACGGGTATAAAACAAGAGATTGGCTACTATCATTTTGAAGTGTGTGACACCTGTGGTGGTAAAGGAACAAAGGCCGGCACTAAACCGCAAGCATGCGCAACGTGTAAAGGTGCGGGCCAAGTGCATTATAGCCAAGGCTTCTTTATGTACTCGCAGACTTGTTCATCATGCGGCGGCCAAGGATTCACCATTCCAAGTCCATGCCCAACATGCAATGGCCAATCTCGCAAACAAGTCTATGATAAATTTAGCGTAACCATTCCCGCGGGCATTTTTGATGGTGCTGAATTGCGTATTGCCGGCAAAGGTGATGCGGGAGTTTATGGCGGCCCATCAGGCGATCTCTTTTTAAAAGTTACCGTGCAACCGGATAAACATTTTAAACGCGTTGACGATGATTTGCATTGCACCGTGATACTCACATACCCTCAATTAGTATTTGGTAGCCAAGTTGAGATTGAAAACATCGATGGCACCAAAGAGACTATTAAAGTGAGCAAAGGATGCCCGGTTGGAGAAAAGATTATTATTCCTGGTAAAGGATTTCCTAAACTACGCGGTTCCGGTCGCGGCAGCTTAGTGATCATCACCAACTGCGATATCCCTAAAAAGCTTTCTGAAAAAGCAAAAGAGCACTTGGTGGAATACTCCCGAGAAATTGGCACAACAACGCAAGGCAATTCTGGTATTGCCGGATTTTTTAAGAAATTCTTAGGCTAATTTGAATGCTCTTCATTATTGGTATCTTTGCATTCTTCTTTTCTTTTGAGGCTCATTGTATGAAGAAGCTAAATCAGTTTGAACTATCAAACTATGTAACCATTGCGGTAATCGTTCCCGAAACGCATGCGGACCTGGTTCGAGAAGTAATGGGAAAAGCGGGAGCAGGAAAAACTGAACATTATTCCTATGGCAGTTTTTCAACCAAAGGAATAAGCCATTTTATTCCACATTCGGGAGCACACCCGTTTATTGGATCTGCAAATGTTCTAGAGACAGTTGTTGAAGAGCGGATTGAAACTATTTGCTCGCTAGAGTTATTGGAGAATGTGATTACTGCAATTAAAGAAGCGCATCCCTATGAAGAAACTATTATCGACATTTATCCGATATATAAAATTGGGATCAAATCTCCTCCAAGGAATTCATGAATTCAGCTAAGATTATAGTCGCCATTGTTTTAATGGCTACTACCCAGCACACCTATGCGATCAATATATCCTGGTTTGCTCCCGTAGAATGGTTTAAAGCTGCCAAAAGGGCATACTATTCTACGATGCATCCAATTCACATGGGGCTTGCTAAAGAAAAGCTGCAACAGCTTCAACGCGCACGCACTGAGACGGAAAATATAAGTAAAATATATCAGTCTCTCAAGAAAGATCTTTCTCCTCGAGAATATAATGATACTCAATTAGTAAATGCAATTTATAATGATATATCGGGCTTGGAAAAGTCATTTCGTATAAGTCAAAATCAAATAATATCATGCGAGCATTCTTATGACATCTCAAGTATTTCACATTTTACTAACGATATTCTTGAGCCCAATCTAAAAGATATACAGTCGACGATAAACAATTACGAAAAAGATACAGATTACGATTCAGATAATACCCGTAAATCGTGGTATGAAAGACTTAAAGAAAAAGTACAAGCCGACCAGAAGAATACGCCAATCGACAATGCAATAAGAGCTTCAGATTTTAGCGCTTGGAAATATGATACCGGAAGAACCAATTTACCACTATCGCCTGAATCGATGGAGTTACAGGAAAAATTACGCAGGAAACAAAAAAACAAAATCTACTTTAAACATATACCATCAAGGATTTTTTCATGAACTTTTCCACATTTTCACTAACGATTCTTTTAATCTCTATGCCATTACAATCTTCAGCAGGCATTGCATCATGGTTTAGTTTCTCCGCGTGGGTTCAAGTAGCGCAAAGATCTTATAAGCGCATAATGCGAGAAAATCAAACAAAAGAAAAATGGTACGAACAACTTAAAAGCGATGTTACAAAATTATCTCCTCTTGAACTCAATAAATCAGCGCAAGAAAGGGAGCAAGAATTTAAAGCATGGCAGCGAAATAAGAAAACTTTGGAAAGACTTTATCAAATACGCAATGAAACTGATAATTTAAGAAAAATATATTCTGCAATTGGAAAAGGCTTTTCTCCAGAAGAAACAAAAGATATCGAATTTGTTCAAACACTGCGCCGCGATAGGTATAAATTGGCAAAATTATTCACGGATAAACAACAAGATGAATGGCAATTATATGGAAACATTCAACCTATTGATCGCGTTAACGTATTCCAACAAGAAATTTTGGAACCTGCAATAAGAAATGTCGAAAAACAGGTTACTGCCACCCCAAGCCTCTCTAAATCTTGGTATGAGCAACTTAAAGAACAAGAATTTCGTGCATGGCAACAAAAAAATGGAAGAACGAGATTAGAACTTTCTGCAGCATCCATGAATTTGCAAGCTAAACGAGACGCGCAACAAAAAAATAGCTGAACTTTTCAAAAAACTTTGAGGGATGGAATTAAACTCCCATTCCTCTTTTTTTTATGCTCTTTTGCGAAGAATTAATCTGCTGCTTGCGATCAATACCAAGCTTGGTAATCAAATGATAGAAGAATTCCCGATCGGGGCCTTTTACCACCGCCTGTTCATGAGATTCAGCAAGTGCCACCGGATATCCGCGCCCCTTGATACTTTGATTTAAAATAATCTGGGCCACTAAATTCACTTTTTGCTCATCTTGAGCAATCCATGCCGGAATTTCGATACGCGCAATTTCAGCACCCACATTGAGATAAAAAAAGTGAGGAACCAAAGGCGGCGCATAGCTTGCACCAATTTTTGCATTGCTTTTAAAGACGATGGAACGTTCATTCGGTTGCAAAAAGAATCTGGCAATACTTGCATCAACTAAATGGTTTACCGCTTCTAACTCTTTGCACCCTTCTAATTTAAATTTGCACAGCTCTACGCGAATAAGATTCACGAGCTCTTTGCTCTTGGGCAAACTAATATAGCCCGCGCACAATATTTTATTTTTATGCAACTGATCCAGCAAGCTCAAGTATTTGTTTAAGAATAATTCCTTTAGATTGTTTTCTTTGGACTCTAAATGCCAAAAAATTAAAGAGCCATCAAACAAGAATGCAAATGGAGTATCGCCAATCTGTTTTTTTAATTCAATACTCATTTCTAAACCGGTTTGCAATTCCAATTCTTGGCGGCGGCAATTCACCCAATCTTGTCCGCCCGCAATCTCTTGTTCACCGTCTCCGGTGAACACCGTGGGCGTAGAACTAAACTGCACGGATTTAGGAAGTTGATTGCCGTAATCTAAAGTTACTGAGCCAATATTTACTAAAAAGCATGCGGTTCCTTGATGCCGATCGGGATATACTTGCGAGCCGTCTACGGCAAGCACGGTATAGTTGGGCAAATTCTGATCAATTGCCGTTACGGTACCAATAGGATCTTGCCAATCAGGCACGAGCCATGGAGTAGAAATTTCGCGCACTTTATAAAGAAATGCCGGATCATCCACAATGCGCTGCCATGATTGACGGGCAATCTCAAATTCATTTGATATATCTAAAAAAAGATCGTTTGATACTGTTTGCAATTGTTCCAGAAGTTTTACTTTATTGAGCATCTTAGCCTTTCAGATAGTTTTGCAAACCTTCTTGAAGCGCGTAGAGTGAAAGCAGTGCGCATTTGAGACGAGTTGGCCCTAAATCCATGCCAATGAGTGCAGTAATATGAGAAGGAGTAAGATCAAGCACAAATTGAATCGGCTTATCTTTAACCAGTTCAGCCAGCATGGAGGCGGTTGCTTGACTGATCACGCAACCAGCGCCCTCAAAAGCGACCTCGGTGATTATGCCATTGGTAATCTTTGCCTCAAAAGAGACTTGATCTCCGCAGGAAGGATTATGCTGCCCAGAGGTGAAATCTGGGTTGGCTAATTTCCCTTTATGGCGGGGAAATCGATAATGGTCTAATAGTTCTTCTTTATATAACTGCATAGAAGTAGTATAGGGGTTTTGCGTAATTGTTCAAAAAATATAATGCGCCTCCGCGGCGCGTGCGGCAGGAAGGTTTTCGCAAACCCTCCTGCACCTCGTGCTCCAAGGCTGCGCCTTTGGAATCCCTTCATTTCGCCGCATAATTCCCTTTCCTAAGCTCACTGTTTTTGCCGTTTGCAAAAACCACTAACGTGACGCTCGCTTGGTGGCGGCTTCGGCATGCCTCGCAAGCGTCGGCATCCTCGATTCGGCTATTAGGTTGTTACAAACTAAATTCCGTTCGTTTCGAGCGAATGCAATGAGTCGAGAAATGCTCAATTTAATATTTTCCAACGTGTATTTTGCAAATTGCGTAAGCAATTAAAAAATCATGGGATAGGGTCCCATGCAAAATCCTCCTAAGCATTCCCGCTAGTCAGCGTTCGATTCCACTTCAGGCGCACCTGAAACTGACTGAGCTTGCGAAGGAAGTTGAAAGGCGGCACGAAGCCGATTTTTCGGCTGCTTGTCGCCGGGTTTGCGCCGTCCGGATTTCTAAGGCCCCCCTTAGACGCAACTTTTGGGATGCAAGGGGCTTTTTTTGCGAGAAAAAGCCGCCTTGCAAATCATTTGAATAAAACATCATTATTTTATGAATTAACCTCTTGCTTCTCTTCATCCTCATTGCAAGCAAAAATCTCATAACTAAGCAATCCTACCGCTAATGCAGCAACAAGAAGAAGTGGAATTTTATGCTGTTCAAACAAATTTAATGCTGGCAATGGTTGGGGTTCTGGGGCAAACTGCGCCATAATCTCCGACTCCTTATGCCAACCATTGGCAACGATCTGATTTCTTATAGCCGGGCAAACGGCATCTTTGCCAAACTGTTTAATAAATTCTTCGACTACCATACGATGGTAATCGCCACTTGGAGAATGGTTCTCCGGTAGTGCCAAATGAGAGAAATTAACGCCCTTTTCTTCAAAATATTCACGTGCTTCTTGAGTAATTGCAGCAATTCCATGCTCGGCAATAAACCGCTTAAGCTGTTCAACCTCTTGCTTGGAATCGCCGCACCTCATCGCATCGGCATAGTGAAACGCACAGATTATCACGAGAAAAAAGTAAGCAGCCTTCATTGCCCTGCAAATTTTCTCTTAATAATATCTTTGAGTTGGCCTGGTCGAGAAGCCATAGCACTTCCAGTCTTATGGGCTAATAAATCAAGCTTATTACGCCATTTTTTTGCGTTATCCCAGTCTTCTTGTGGAATATTTTTATAGGCAACTACTGTTTCAGTGGCCGTCCAAACTGCAAGAAAAATGCCTGCAGCTTCAAGCGTGCGAATTAATGTATTGCTTCCCGCGGCAACTTCGGCGCTGCCATTACCATCGGGAACTAATTCAGGCCGCACTGCAGCAGGATCTATTGGACCCATTTGAGCTTTTTTCTCTTCAAGTAATTGGAGCAGCCGAGCTCGAGCATGCGGGGTAAAATGCTCCGGATCCATCTCCTTTAATTGTTCTAACGTTAATTGAGATAAATCAATTAAGGGAACTGTGGATGCTTTTGGGGATGCATTATTTTCTAAAGTTGGCGGAACTAAAGGCGAAGCAGGTCTTGAAGAAGTTGCCGGCGAAGATGATTCGCTCTGCTCACTGGGCCATAACGCCTCATCATCTGGCGATGCAAGAATGAGCGGGGTAGGAGATTCCGAACGCGCAGTTGTTTGAATAATTGGTGGCTCATCATGCGCTGATGCCTGAGGGCTTAAGACTTGGGCTGACGCGCAAGAAGATGCGGACGAAACTTCTGAAGCACTCGAGCTATGAGAGCTGGCAGGGCTTTGTGGACGAGCAATTACGTGCACTTGGACCACTGGCGGAGCAGAATTTGGCCTGACCGCGGGAGCGGGCGGCGCGAGCTGAGCAATGCTTGGATTCTTTTGCTCGGCTGGAAGAAGTAATGATTCATCAGGACTTCTGGTTTCAAATACGGGGTTTTCTACCACTGCAGGCATTGGCGTTGAAAAAAGAGGTTCACTCCCCGATGGTGCGGGAGAATCCCCTCGTGGTGAAATTGATAAACCTAAATCTAATGCCCGCTTTTCTAAGCTTTCCAAGCTTGGGGCCGAAAGCACTTCTAATCCCATCTTTTTTTGAACGTAAATTTGATCTGCGGTAGCTTCACTAAAATCATTAAAGGTCCCTACTTCTACTTCAGAATCACTAGAAGAAGATGGTGAACTTACTGGGCTGCGTGTAAGACCAGGAGGCATAAGATCATCGGGAGTTGTAGAATGGGGTCTGGGCATTGCTAAGGCTACTGGCAGTGGTGATGCTGGCGGCATCACTTCTTGCAACGAAGGCCGCGGACTTGGAATATCTGGTGCCGGAGATCCCGATGTGCTTAGAACAACGTGTTTTAAAATTAGGGCCCGGTCATCAAATGATGCCTTGGATCTGGGTGATAATAAATCACGGTTAAGATTCTTTATTATATCTAAATCGGCATCATGAAAATCATATTTTGGTTTAGAAGAAAATGTAGCGAGGTCATCTACCGGAAGACCTTCTTGCAAATCGGGAGAAAAACCGGAGGATGAAACCGAAGAGCCGCTCCATAGGCGTATCAAAGCTTTGGGTATTCCCGTGAAGGTCTTCCCATTTAATTCAGCTAATACTACTCGAATTTCCGTTAATGTGCTGCCAGTAAAAGCACTAGCCTCGTCTTCAATCAATCTAGTAAGCTGAAATCGATAATTCACTTTATCGTCGGGAGTCAATTTATCATAAGCAATCGCACAGATAGTTTTTAATGTTAATTGTTGCCAACTTATAGGCTTTGTAGCCTCTTCCATCCCTCTTATGGAAACGCAATGAAGAAAAATGCCAATAACCAATAGCTTTCTTGAATAAAAAAACTTCATACCAACTCCCTTTTAAAATTTATAATGCATTAAAGCTAGTATAAACTTTATTCAAGGACAAGACCCAGCTTACGCTTATCCGGGCCTTCCGGCTCTGCAAGCTTCAGCGGGTTATTCTCTCGTCATGGCATTTGGTGCTTCGATTGAAGACTATTGAGACTCAAGAATAAAAAAAATGGCCCCTCTATTTCTAGAAGGGCCATCTTTAAAACTTGTAACGTTAATTACGCGCGGTTAGTGCGAACGTTTACTTTTACTTTAGGAGCGGTTAAAGCTTTATATGCTTTGTAAACCACAACGGCAGTAACTGCTGCAACTGCTGCTGCGCCGATTACAACGCCAGCTTTTTCATTGGTTGACCATTTGGTCCAGCCGCGATCTTTCATTTCTTTTGCTGCTACAAAGAATGCAGCTTTTTTATCTGAAACTGCTTTAACTGCTGAGTTCCAGCCATTTTTGATGCTTGCGGTAAATTTGCAATCAGTGCAACCATCTTTTTTTAATTCTACTGTTGCTTTAGGAGCTGCTTCCATTGCAAAACCAGTAACGTTGCTTAATAATGCAACGATCGCTAATGCTTTAAGAGAAGTTGAGAAAAATTTATTCATGAGAAGACCTCTTCTTGTAAAAAATAGTGATTTAGTTTTTTTTCTCTGCTGTTCATTACTCACCTTTTCTCTTAAAAAAAGATAATAGTAGTATAAAAGAGCCGATGATAAAGTCAAACCAACTTACTTTATGCAATCCCAGTTATTTCTGATTGAAAATACAAAACAAGAAAATAGCTGCTTATATACTCTGTTTTTACCTAAAAAATAACCCCTTTGTTGCG
>CAYMRF010000055.1:0-8834 GCA_964392765.1 uncultured Pseudomonadota bacterium | reverse complement strand
TAATACAGTCGATTTTGCTAAGAGGCTTGCGCAATTTCTTGTTGCGCTGCAAAAAATTGATCCTACCAATGGCCCGGTTCCTGGAACAACCACTGATCGCGGTGGACCTCTTGCAATCTATGACGATGAAACACGCAAAGCGTTGGCAATCCTGAAAGATACAATCGATAGTAAGGCCGCAACCCAAGTTTGGGAGGCTGCACTCGCTACCAAGTGGAATAAGCAACCAGTTTGGGTACATGGCGATATTAGTCTGGGCAATCTGCTGGTACAAAATGGGCAGTTAAACGCCGTTATTGATTTTGGTGGACTGGCAGTTGGTGATCCCGCGTGCGATTTGGCAATTGCATGGACATTCTTTAGGGGAGAAAGCAGAGAAGTTTTTCGATCAACTCTTGATCTTGATGCCGGTACCTGGGCTCGCGGCCGCGGATGGGCTTTATGGAAAGCATTAATTATCGCTGCTGGAATCTGCGAGACTAATAACACTGAAGGCAAAGAGTGCTGGCGCATTATTGATGAAATAATTACGGATTATAAGCAAGTTAATTAATGAGATCTCATGAAATACATATTATTACTACTTTTACTCGCTACTTATTTTTCTCATACAACCGAATTAACAGAAACATTAATACACAAGGGAACAACAACTATGAAAACTATCGGATTATTAGGCGGTACTGGTTGGTCATCAACGATCGGATATTACACATTACTCAATGAAAAAGTTGGCGCTCGTTTGGGCGGTTATCACAGTGCTAAAATTATCCTCAGCAGCGTTGATTATCATGATATCATGAGCAACTATGGCAAAGATCATGAGGCAACTGCTGCAGCATTAAAGCGTGAATTGCAAAAGCTGATTGCGTTCAAGCCTGATTGCATTATGATCTGCTGCAATAGTCTGCATAAATATTATGACATGATCAAAACCGATCTTAATTCCACAATTCCGGTATTTCATGCGGTTGATTTAGTAGCGCAACATGCTAAAAAACAGAGCCTCAATAAAGTGCTTTTGCTTGCAACTAAATTCACCATGGAAGATGGTTTTTTTGCCCACAAGTTGGAAAACTATGGAATATCAGTCGTAATCCCCAATCAAGATGAACGTAATGAGATGCAGCGCATTCATGGGCAGTTAATGCAAAATACGGTGACTCAAGAAGCAAGAGATTATTTTGGTAGCTTGATTGCAAAATATAATGATTGCGATGCAGTGGTTCTTGGTTGCACCGAATATCCACTGGTGGTGAATAAAGGCAATTCAGTGTTGCCAATTATCGATCCGGTTCAATTGCAAACAGCAGCAGCAGTTGATTTTGCCTTGCAAGATTAAGCTTGTTTTGCCATTAGTCTTTCTAAATAATTGGTTATACGAGCTCTGATATCAGTTATTAAATATATCATGCGATCGCGCGTCCATGGTTGGCCTGAAAATTCATCATAGTTGCTTGGCATAGAATATTCTGCAGGAGCATAAGCATCAATTTTTAGGTCGTGACATATTTGAATACACCGATAGAGATGATCATTAAAAGCAACTACGGCCACTTTGCCAAGCTTTTGTGGATCGCCGGCATGTTTTATTATTGCTGATGCAACGCCCACGGTACTAAGGTAGACCACGTTTGCTTGTGCATCTAAGGTTGGATTTATAACATTGAGCTTCTCTGATGGAATACGATTACCAATTGCTTCAGCAATTTCCCATTGCGCATAAACCGGCGCCTTCGTTTGATTATATAATTGCACCACAACATCGGCCAATGCTTCATTCATCGGCCCGGGCTGGCGGTTGCCATTAGGCAAAATACGGTTCCCGAAAGCAAACGCAATAATGGAATTTATTTCTTCTGTTGCGATGGTAGGCGCTTTCCATGCCAACGCACATTGCGTAATCATGGTTGCTAATTCTTTAGCAATAATTGCGTCATTAAGTTCTTTGCTGAGATGATTTTCTATTACCGTGGTTATATGTGCTTGTTCAGTTGCGGTTATAAAAAGAAAGACTAAGCATACGTATATTAATTTTTGCATTGAAAACCTTTACTCGTCTGAGCTATCATCATCAGAATCAAAGTCCATTATTCGAGGAATCGGAACCTGAATTATGGTGCATCGTTGATCCTAGTTTATGGCCAATAATAGAACCCATAAAGCCAGCAGCAAATGCATCGATATTAGAATCATTCGTATATATATTCAATGAGCTTGATGAAGAATTGGATCGACCGGTAACCTGCGTTGACGTAGAAGACATGGAAGATCTTTGGGCTGGGGCTTTTTGCTTGATAATGCTAATGCTTTTATATTTGGCCAAAGTTTCAGCATCTAATATGCGAGCTTGAGGCTTCTTTTTTTCTTGATCGATAAGCGAATCAATGAGTTGATAATTTTGAAGTGCTCGTTCCCAATTCTTTCGAGCATTAGCCCGATCGAAATGTTCGGCATTTTCGTAGTGAGATTTAAAGTTAATTACCATTGTTTTACTGGCAGTATGAATTTTTTCTAAGTCATCGATATCTTTCTCAAAGCGTGCGAGTATACGATTAAATTCTTCTGGATGTCGCGGTAATTTGAGTTCATTTTCTATGAATCTATGTTTGTCTGCTGACATTAATGCATAATGCCGCATTGGAGTGGATCTTGATGTAGCTCGAGGGCTAGGTGTATTTATTTGCCCTGGTTGCGTACGCGGCATTAGACGCATGCCATGCATGGAAGAGCTCAAGCAAATTAATACGATTAATAACGCTATTTTCATAGTGTAATCCTTTTTTAGTAGAGATAGGTATTAAAAAATCACAACTTACTCATTGATCAAAACCATTGTTTTATATGGCTCAATTTCATGTTAACATCATTCTTCCTCGTATTACTCTATTTTTTTATGAATTAAACGAGTGGCAGCATTAAACAAGTAATACTGCCACTCGTGTTGTTTGTAAACTTAGCAGACTACTTTCTTTTCAACGATTGCCTGTTTATGCTTCTTGCCTAAGAATATTGCAATAAAGAACCAGCAGAAAATTAATCCAAACATTAAGTAGCTTGAATAGATTGCATGCTGAGCTCTGCCCGCTACCGGGCCAAGGGTTTTTTGCAACGGCTTGAGCCCCAAGTTAACTACGCCGCCACTTAATTTGGATCCTCTTGAACCGAATGATTCAATCCATGCTTGTGCTTTCAAGCGTACATCATGGGTGGTTGGAATGTACAGCTGCTTAATTGCCGGACCATTAAGTGCATAGTTGATGGCTTTGGAGCTTGCCATTAATCCAAATAAGAAGGTAAGGCTATTGAGCGTAATAAATCCTAGCGTTGCTCCAGCGTAGAGAATTGGCATGAGAACCAATGAAATTCCCAATCCAAAAACTCGAGTAATATTACCAATTCCGCAAAGCAGAAATGTGAGCGCAATAATGTTTACTGCGCTTGCATAAATGCCTAAATATTCAGTTAAATAAGTTCCGGTATATTGTGCTGAAGCAAGCGTATCAAAATGCTGATCAAAGATTGCAGTAATAATCTCTGGGAATGCGACTACGGCAAATATTCCTAATAAGTACTTATGTGAGAGCAAGAGCTTAAGCCCCTCAAAGAAGCCCGGTTCTTGATGTGCTTCTTCTTTTTTCTCATTTTCACCATGGAATGAAGTTAATAAATGGTGCGGAGTTTTAGTAAAGAAGCGATAGAGAAAATACATTGAAAGTGCAATAGTGACTGCACAAATAAATAATGAAAGTGCGCTGGTTTGCATGCCAAGTCTACGCGGTAAACTTGCAATGAAATAAGGCCCAATAATACCACCCAGCTGTCCTAGGGCAACAATGAATGAAAACCCTTTTTTTGCTGAATCAGGAGAAGTGGTATCAGCAGCAATTGACCAAAAGAGAGCAGGGATCATCGAACCATAGGTTTCAACGAAAAAATAGAAGGCGTAGCCTAATAATGTTGCTGCATTAAGATTCCAGCCGGCTACCGCAAACTTGCACGATTCACTTGAGGTTGGCACATAGGCAAGCAAGATAGTGAAAATTATTGCCAAAATGCCGTAGACGCCTGAAATAATGTAAAAAGTTCTTTCCCGCTTATACACATCAATCATTTTGGTATAAATCAAAAGTATGGGAATTAAGAAGAAAAGCGAGCCCATTTTGGCTATGGGAGTGTCTGAGGCGCCTACCAATGTGCAAAAGATTGCTTTTTTCAGGGGGCGCAATGTCCAATAAGAACCGATAATGAAGGCAAAAACAGCCCCCATTCTCAGGAATTTTTTAAATTCTTCCTGCTCGAATTGGCCAAAAATGGGTTTTACTATTTTTTGAAGAAAAGAGATCATATTTTATATGTCCTTTATATAAGAAAACGATTAAAAAGATTGTAGTTGTGCTATCCAATCAGAAGTCATCGTGTGAAATTATAGTAATGTCAGCAGGATGAGTTCAACGATTGGGCTCTAGAAAACCGGTTTCCTCGTTTAAAGGCCCAATTTTTAATACTACGCCTAATTATGCAAAAGACAAGAAAAATCCACATTGTGCATCATCTTTAATGAGATGATTAAAAATTTAAAAACATATTGATTTTCGATAAATATTTGTTATTATTCGATGTGTAAAGTTGAAAAAACATCTAATATCTAAGGATTAAAAAAATATGAATAGACTTACTTCTCTTGCTTCATGGCTCTCACGCTTTGCGCTGTATATTATGATTCCCTTAATCATTATGATGCGAGTACTCTCATGGGGAAAAATTAATGCGAATAGTTTATGCATTGCATACCGTCAAATACTCACATCTCGCGCGATGATCGATCATGATGTGGCGACTTTACCACTTCTGGGTAAAGGGTTGTTTTTTGTACTTGAAAGTGTTTCAGCGCTTTGCCTGCTTTTTGCATTATGGTACTTTTTGAAAATTTTAGAGCTTTATAAAAGAAATCAGATTTTCACCAAAGAAGTAATCAGCATATTAAGAAAAATTAATATTATCATGATCATTTGGGCGGTTTACGAACTGTTGTTTGATACCATTGCAAGCTTGACTATTTCTCTCTTTAAGCCGGCTGGCCAGCGGTATCTTATGGCCTCAATAAGCTTTAATGATATAATCCATCTGTTTATTGCATTAATTCTTTTTATGGCTTTATATCTCATTCAAGAAGCGCATAAAATTAAAACAGAACAAGATTTAGTGGTATAAAAATTATGAAAATTATCATACGGCTTAATGAAATGATGGCACGCCGAAAGATTCGGCTTAATGAACTTGCCGAAAAAGTTGGCATTACTGAAGCGAATCTTTCAATTTTAAAAAATGATAAAGCGAAAGCAATCCGATTCTCAACTCTTTCTGCGTTGTGCAAAGCGCTGGAATGCCAACCAGGCGAGCTTATTGAATTTGTTGAGGATTGAGAACTGAGCTTATAAATCTGGTGTGAATGGGATCATTACAGAATTGTCTGGTGAAGTGTTTGCTAAACTTGTGGTGGGCGGAGCAGAAGTTCTTTTGGCTTCACCAAGCGAACTCTTTATGATTCGCTGATTCTTTTCTGCGTAGAGCTTATTCTTTTGAGCTTCTCTTCTTTGCCAAAAATTGAAAGATCCCAATTGGTTGCACGCAGTTTCAAATTTTTGGGTTTCTTGAATGCTTATTTTAAGAAGATGATCAAGATCTTCTGCATCTTTATAATGAGACTTAAGAATTTCTATCATTTCTTTCGGGTGGCAGGGTTTTGCAAGCTCACTTGCTATTGCTTGGTAATGATCTCGCGTCATTTTTACATATGAACGCGCCACCAAATGATTGCGGGCTGCGGTAAATGTTTGAGCACGCGTAGAATTGATAGAAGAGATGCGCGGCACGCAAGGGCGTGCGCAAGAGCTTATTGGTGCTCTCAGGAACATCGCTGAAGATGAAATGGTAAAGAAACTCAACAATAACAATATTTGTTTCATGATAAAATTCCTTTATTATTAAATATTACTTACTAGCTCAGTAAGCTCTTTAGTGATTTTTGCCTGACGCAATTTATTATATTGTAATTGCGTTTCATCAAGTAAACTTTGTGCATTGCGTGTGGCATTATCCATAGTGATAAAACGCGCGGCATGTTCTGCCAATAATGATTCAAACAAGAGATAGTGCAATTGCACTTCCAGGGTTTGATAGGCAAGCTGATCGAGCAACTCTTTGGGCGATTGTTCCCACATATATTCTGATTTGTTTTCTTCAAGCATTTTTTGCGATTGAAATGGTATCAAAACTGTTTCTTGCGGCTTTTGTATAAAAAACGTTTTAAGATGATTGCTGAATACTACGACGTTCGTGAACTTTTCTTCGCGGTTGAATAGAAGTTCCACAATTTCATGCGCAATGGTACCAATCGTTTTAGCGGTAAGTTCCGGAAATTGGGCAATCACTTTATAATTTGGATTATCATCAATATAATTAACCGCCTTTTTGCCAACAGGGATAATTTGAATGGTTCCGCCAGATTTATGCGGTTGTAAAACCTCTTTTTCAAAGAAATGGAAAAGGGTGCTGTTGAAATTTCCGGCAAGCCCTCGTTGCGAACCAATAAGAATTACCAGTGGATTATGCGGAGTATTTTCTGAAGGATTGATAATGGGATTTTGCCAATCGGGTGCATGCGCTTTAATGCGATTTAAAAGTTGCGCAGACGTTTTCATATATTCGCGCAAGGGTTCTTCTTTGCTTTTGAGTCTACTGCGCGATGACATAGAGATTAATCGCATCGCATGCGTAATCTTTTTAATCGTTTCTATTGCTCGAATTCGATATCGAAGTTGAATAAGCAATGACATTTGCTTTTCCGTATATCATATTGTTATAAGTTTTTTTTAAATGTAATACTGATTACAATCATTTGCAATGAATCTGATTGAAAAAAGTATGGTTCGATACACTCGCTTTGCTCGTTACTCACCCCGAACGGTTCCCCTGTTCATCCGGAGTAGCGCTGAAAGCGCTATCGAAGGATAAATGTATGCATATTATTATTGATGGATATAATGTTTTAAAACAAGCGCTGGGCAATAAAACAATTTCCGAAGAGCAACGCAGAGGTTTTATTAATCTGCTGGGCAAATACGCGCAGCGCAAGAATCATACGATAGCAGTAGTTTTTGATGGTGGTCCTGATGCCTGGCCGAGCCAAGAAAGAGATCATGGTATTTTGGTAACCTATTCAGGCATTAAGCAGAGTGCTGATGATCTGATCAAAAAAGCATTGATACAAAAACCGAATGTATTATTGGTAACTTCTGATAATGAGCTCAAGGCAGCGGCGCGACATGGAACAATGGTGATGGATTCCCTGGAATTTTATATGCTTATCAAGCAAGAGTTTGTACCCAAAGAAAAACCAGTGCGAGGCACCTTACTGAAAACAAGCAAAGAAGAAAACTCTTTGATTGATGAGCTCATGCGCAAAGATACTCAGCCGATTTATAAAGGTGAAAGCGAAGAGTTTGCTGATCGCGGCTCAAAAGGACAAACACCTTCCAAAAAAGAGCGTGCTTATTTGCAGCGGCTAAAAAAGTTATAAAAAGATGAATCTCTCTACCCGTTCGGGTCGATGGAGTGCGAAGCACGAATGGAGACCTCTCCACTCACCCCTACGGGGTTCTATCGAGACGAACGAAAGAAGGGTAAAAGGAATTGTATGGAAAAAACATATATATATGATGAATCAGAAGTAGGGGCCATTGCTCAGGAACTTGCCCAGCTCCTGAATGTGTATAAAGTTTTCACCTTTACCGGACCCTTAGGCGCGGGCAAGACAACCCTTATTAAAGCGTTCTTAAAAGAATGCGGGGTATCGGAATCGGTAACCAGCCCCACCTTTACTTATATGAACGTGTATGAAAATGAGCGCAATCAGCTTTTTTACCATTTTGACCTTTATCGGATAGGCTCATTGCATGATTTTCAAGCAGCGGGGTTTGATGAGTATCTCTATGCGCCCAATAGTTGGGCCTTAATTGAATGGCCGGCCGTAATTATCCCATTACTACAACAGAAGGTTTGCCATTGCGAGCTTGACTATGTTGATAATAAACGGAAAATAATAGTTCGAGGTACTTAATTACCGCTCGAATGGTTCGACAAGCTCACCACGAGCGGCGATATAATTTAAATCCGCTCGCCCTGAGCCTGTCGAAGGGAGCGAGTGGACAGGCTTAAATATGAATAATTATAAAAGTCCATTATCGCAACGTCCGGATTATCTGGTGTGTACGTGCCTGGGGGTAATGTATTCCGATATCGTTCAAACGATCAAGGAGGGTGCAGATTCGTACCAAAAGCTGCAAGATATACTCTTGGTTGGCACCGGCTGCAATAGTTGCGTTTCTGAAGTTAAAGATATTTTAAAAGAAGAAACAAGTCACAAGATTAAAAATATTGACAAATAGAATATGTAAAAAATACGCTAATGGTAGGGATTAGTCTATTTTTACAAAAGGGACATTTATGAAAAATTTAAAAAACATTCTTCTTATCATAGGAATGGGAGCATTCTCAGGAGTTTTTGCTATGGAAACTCCTCCATTAAGTGGGACTCCGGCACGACCTACGCTTACGTCACCTCCAATGCTCTCTTCACCTGAAAAGCCGCATGAAGCTGCTCGATTACAAGGACGTTTCACAAAAAGAAAATTGACCTTTGCCCCTACTGGCGATACTGCTACGGAGCCTGATTTGGCAAGCTCAGAGGCAGAAATGCAAAATCCATCAGTTGTTAAAGTAAAGCTGGTTAATCAGACGACTAGTCCAAATACATCACAAAATACACCCCA
>CAYMRF010000054.1:0-9091 GCA_964392765.1 uncultured Pseudomonadota bacterium | reverse complement strand
TTTAAGTTTCGACTCCTTATAGGCGCACCATTCTTCGCTTATTCCGTCTTCGCCAAGGCTTCGCCGGACGCAGCCGGGCAAGCGGAGTTTATCCTGAGCGAACTAAGTGAGTCGAATGGAATGGCTAACGCCAGCAAAATGAAATAAGAAATAACTTTTTTAGGTCTGTTTGGAGGATCCTATGAACCCTGTTATTCTTTTCTGGTCGATACCCTTCTTAGCAACTCTCTCGTTTCTTTTTACTTTTTATAGCAAAAAACTCTCTCTAAAATATTACGAATCAGGGAATTCTTCAGAAGCAATTCCTGCTCATAAAAATTCTTTCAGCGAGCAAATAGCCCAGTTTTGTGTTCTTTTAATTGCATCAATTATCGGACCTCTCTTATTGTGGGCCCAAGGCCAAGAAATCTCTTCTGAGTTCATATTCTTAGTGGGATTTGCCAATGGATTTTTTGCAAGTTTTATCATCCGCGCAATCGGCTCAATTTTAATGTATAAATTTCTTAATAAAAATGCTCATCTTATAGGCGGGCAAGCAATTTTCAAAATTTCTGCTATTCAAAAGATCACCGCAGGAATAGTGTTACTCCATTTTATATTAATTGCTTTATTAGCTATTTTTATTCCATCAACTCTCTTTATATGGGGAGCAATTTTTGGAATAGGTTTTTTAACGGTTGGTAACTATTTCTAAAATAGATCTTTACCTTTCCCGCTTCTCTAAGAAAAAATTAAATAACAGTAACCCCAAAACCAAGACGGAGAAATCCATGAATTCACCATATGTTCACGAACTTACCGCTGAAAATGCAGCGCAAATAATCAGCCAACATCCGGGCATTCTTGTCATCGATTTCTACGCTGAATGGTGCCAGCCTTGTAAAACGCTCAAGCCAATTTTTGAAGAAGTGGCGCAACAATATAAAGACAAATATACGTTTGCGCGCATTGATATTGATAAATGCCAGCAAATTGCCGCACAATTGCAAATTACTTCTATTCCGACTATCGTAATTTTTCAGGGCGGCCAAGTATTAGATACTCTTACTGGGTTGATGCCCAAAGAAACGCTCATTGAAAGAATTCAAGAAGCGGCTAATGGGCCTAAAGATCTTTCAAAACTTTCGAAAGAAGCCTTAAATAGCAGGCTCATTCAAGCACTTCAAACCGCATCTCCTATTGACACCATTACTCGCCTTATTGATGCGGGTGCTGATGTGAATTATGAGATGCCCAATAAGATGACGCCTTTGCTCATGGCGATTGTTATGAATGCTAATCGAGGCGTTGATGCGACGGAATTAGTTAAACTATTACTTTCTAAAGGCGCAGCAACCGAATTTACTGAACAACCGGGTAAGACTATGAAAGTATATGATTTTGTACAACTAATGAGCCAAAATCATAAGAAAATTGCTGAAAGCTATGATAAACTTGCGGAGCTTTTTAAACAGTAAATTTCTTCTGACCCGTTCGGGTCGATGGAGGCCGCAGGCCGAATGGAGACCTCTCCACTCACCCCTAAGGGGTTCTATCGAGGCGAACGGAGTAGAAAATATAATTTCATTTTACAGGGCGACTCACTGTCGCCCTTTTTTTATACACTAGCGAACCGACGTTCATTTATCTTAAGATAAGAGATGGTTACTATTTTAGAAGGGATAAGTAGATGGCTAAAAAAGTTTTACTTCTTTTACTTTTACCTGCTTCTCTTGAAACTATGCAGAACAGCGTAGCTCAAAAAAAATCATTACTTGATCGTTTCATGTTATTGTTTTGCTGCTCCGCTGAACCTCCGCGAGTAATTCCAACACGGAATGTGTCCTTTTCACAAATAGCACGAGAAAAACTTGAACCGAACCCAGCAGTTACTTCTTCAAGCACCAACACCGATCGCGCTCAGGTTTCTAGTTCTAACTCAAGCAACATCACCCATAATTCGCAAGACTTTTTAGGATCTATGAATGCGCCTGCTTCTTTGGCGTATAGCTCTCCATCTCCCTTGAGCACTGCGCGAGAAGACTCAACGTTTGAAGAAGTTACACTAAATTAATGAGAGAGAAATATTTTTGATTTTAAAAAAAGAAATTCTTTAAAGAAGCTGGCCTGCCAGGCGGACGGACTTGGGTCCAGCCTACGCTTATCCAGGCCTTCAGGCTTGGCAAGCTACGGCGGACAGCCTTCGCTTTTTCTCGTAATCTTTATTCGAAAAATAAATCATTAATGTACTGGCGCTGCCAGCTTCTTCGACAAGCTCAGAATAAACTCCGCTTTGGGCGACTTTGTCCGGCGCGGCTTTAGCATAGATGGAAGGCTGGAGGAGAGAGTGGGATTCGAACCCACGATTCCGTTCTCACGGAATAACGGTTTTCAAGACCGCCGCATTCAACCGCTCTGCCATCTCTCCAAACAAGATATGTTCAATAATTGTAGTGTCTCTAGTAAAAAAATCAATTTAATCTTGTAATCTGATGTCCCTATAATTCTGCACATTAATTTTAATTCCAGCCCAAGACCCAATTTTTTATTAATGGCCGATTTTCATCCACCTATTTCAAACTTAAATCTAAAAAAGAAATAAGAGCATTCAATCTTCCTTTTTATTTCATTTTTAAAGCAATTGTTGAAATAAGGAATCAAAAAAGTTAACCTTATTTCATCTTGGCATTCAAAAATGAAATAAGGAGCCTTATGAAACGAGAAACGGGCCACTATCAAAAACTGGGTAATTTAGATTATTTTATCCCTGATTCTTTGCCTCCCAAAAATCCTTCTTTTGAGTTTACGCCAGAGCTCGCGCAGCTCTATGGCCAAGCGATGCAACAACTGGCAAAACTTAATGAAATGGCATTGAGAATTCCAAATGCTCAACGATTTTTGAAAGCATACGTAATCAAAGAAGCGCTTCTTTCCTCCGCGATTGAAGGTATTAATACCACTATCATTGATGTTTTTACCCAATCTATTGAAGAGAGCAAACCAAATAAAGAGACACAATTGGTGCTCAACTATACCAAAGCTCTTGAAGTTTCTTTAGGGCTTATTAAAGCACAAGGTATGCCAATTACCACTCGTATAATTCTTGCCGCCCATGAGGTACTTATGAGCGAAGGAGCAGGAGAAAATGCGAATCCTGGAAATTATAGAAAACAAGCGGTACGCGTTGGCCAATTAGTTCCACCACCCGCAAATCTGTTGCCGGATCTCATGTCAGATTTAATTCAATACATTAATGCTGATGATGGATTACCGGCACTCATAAAAGCTGGCCTTGCTCACGTTCAATTTGAAACGATTCATCCTTTTCTTGATGGCAATGGTCGCATTGGCCGTCTTTTAATTGTACTTATGCTTATTGATACCAATTTATTGCAAACTCCGATTCTATACCCATCATATTTTTTTAAGAAGCATCAACTTGAATATTATCAACGCCTGGATTCAGTTCGCACCAAGGGAGATTTTGAAGGCTGGATCACCTATTATCTTGAATGCATTTCTGCCAGCAGTCAGGATGCATATTCACGAGCGGCTGACATTGAACTTTTAGAAAAGCAGATTATAGAACAAATAGCATCTGATCAGGAAATTACTCGCATGCACGAACCACTATCACGTGCACTAGGAGTATTATTTCAATATCCTATAATTAATGCTAAAGAACTTGCAGCACAACTCGATAAGAGTTACAATGCCGCTAATAAGCTCATTAGTTATTTTGTGAATAAAGGTATTTTGCATGAAATTGGTGAAAAGAAGCGAAATAAACTTTATCAATTTACTCAATATCTTGAGCTGCTAGAAAAAGAATATTAAGTTGATTATCAAAAAGGGAATCTCATGGAAGCAAATATCGGCTTATCAGCTAAAACTCGCAAAGAAGTTGGCAAATTACTCAACACTCTTCTTTCTGATGAATACCTTCTCTATACCAAAACATTAAAATATCACTGGAATGTTCATGGTATGGTTTTTCATGATTTTCACGCACTTTTTAAAGACCAATATGAACAATTACTTGATATTGCAGATGACGTTGCTGAACGCGCACGCGCATTAGGCGAAGATGCTTTTGGCAGCATGGCTGAATTTAGCAAGCACGCTCGCCTTAAAGAAGAGCCGGGCAAAATTCCAGATGCGCATGGCATGATCAAGCAGTTACTTGCGGATCATGAGACGATTATCCGCAATACGCGCCACGATTTAGAAACTTGCGAAAAATTAGGCGATATGGGCACCAATAATTTCTTGACCGATCTTATGGAAAAGCATGAGAAAATAGCCTGGATGCTCAGAGCAACTGCACAAAAATAAAGGATTATTATGAATTTTTCTAAAATTCTAATTCTTAGTTCAGTTATTGGTGCATCACTTCCGGGAATGCAATCTATAGCGCCAAAAAGTATTCAGACTGATCGTTTATATTTAAGAGCTATGACTTTAGATGATGCTGAGGCATTAATACCTATCTTAGGTGATCCGGAAGTTATGAGTGGCACAAAGCGACCACCAATGAAAACAGTTGATGAAATTAGAGATTTTTTAAAGACACGCATTCTGCCTTCTTACCAAGAAGAAAATGGTTGGGGACGATATGCTTTTATTAAAAAAGATACCGGAGAATTAATCGGATTTGGTGGATTAAATAAAACTGCTGCGCTTACCGGAAGAGAAATGATGACACTCGGCATTATATTAGCAAAAAAACATCAAAATCAAGGATACGCACGCGAAGTGACTGTCGCGGGACTTCCTCTCATTCGTGCTGCATTCCCAAATCTTATAGCCGCTATTCCCACGGACAATACTCGCTCAATCGATTTAGCTTTAAAAAATGGATTGAGATTTTCAAGACAAGCTATTGTATCAAATGAATTGATGAGCATTTACGAAGTTCCCGATTTTCAATAATTTTAAAAGACGTCACAGTTCCTGTGGCGTCTTTCTCATCTTAAAACTTTTCTTTTTCTAAAAAGCTTTATTTAAGCAATCTTTTTCTCTTTTACATTGATCTTTATTGCAAATAGAAAATATTTAATGATAATTTATATATAGAAATTCAAATTTATAGGAGAATTTTTATGAATTTTATCATTAAAGCCTTAATTACTGCGGGTATTCTAAGCTATAGCAGCCTTTCTTTTGGGCAAGTAGATCTTCCAGAAATGCCAACTCCCCCAGCCCTGGAAACTCCTTTGGTAACCCCTGAAACCGATACGGTAGTAGCAGAAACTATCGGAACTGCAAGAGATACCATTGAGGCAAGTCCCTCAGAAACAGCAACTCCTGTGGTTACCGAAACCGTAACAGAAACTGTTTCAGAACCTGTTATAGAAGAACCAATAGAAGCAACTGAAGCAACCCCAGAAATTTCTAATGAATCTCAAACTGAGGTTAATATCGGCCTCTCTTCTGAAGTTCGCCAAAAAGTTGCCACAATTTTAAACAAATTGCTTGCCGATGAGTATGTGCTATACACCAAAACCTTAAAGTTTCACTGGAACGTGGTAGGCATCGTTTTCCATGATTTCCATCAAGCCTTTAAAGAGCAGTATGAAAAAGTATTCAATTTCGTAGATGATATTGCCGAACGTGCACGCGCGTTAGGCGCCCCTGCACTTGGAAGCCTTGAAGAATTTTCAACCTATACCCGCCTCAAAGAGATTAAAGCTGAAAAGCTGTCGCCTATAGAAATGGTGAAGCAATTGCTTGCCGATCATGAGGCTATTATCCGTACCCTAAGAGCAAATATTGAGGAAACTGCTGCTTTGGGAGATCAGGGAACCAGTAATTTCTTGCAAGATTTAATAGTAAAGCATGAAAAAATAGCCTGGATGCTTCGAGCAACCGCAGCTCAACAATAAATTTCATTTACCCTACTTCTATACAGGGCCTTGAAGTTATTCGACTTCAGGGCCCTGAAAGTTTCTATCTGTATTTATTGAAGCAGCCAAACAGACCGCTTCAATTGTCTAAACAGCATTTCTATGCTAGTTTATAAGTAGCGTTTTACATAAAAATTAATATTTGTTGGTAATTAGAAATGAAATTAGAAAAAGTTATTATATTCGCTTTATTAGTATTTGCTCCTCTACTTCTAGGGGCTCAAATGCCTCAAAAAGTAATGGTAAAACAAGAATCTTGCACCCAAGTGCGTCCACAAGCTACAAAAAAAGAGACCACTTCTCATTCGCATCAATTGGGATTCACATCACTCAACACGCAAGTGAGCCAAGTTCCTTTAACCGTTACTGGATCATTGCCCTCTTGGATTAACGGATCGTTTATCACTATTGGTCCTGGCGTTTTTGAACTCAATGAAAGCAAAGCAAGCCATTGGCTTGATGGTTTTGCCATGATACACCAATTTGCCATTGATAAAGGCACGGTAAAATATACTAATAAGTTGATTAACTCTTTCTATTATCAAGATTGCTGCAAAAAAGGAAAATTGCGCGGCAGTGGTCCTGAGCAAAAGAAATCCGCTTGGTCTAAACTTACTTCAGCGGTGAGCAGCGCTCCCCGCCCTATTTATGATAATGCCAATATGAACCTTGCGCTGTATAACAATCAACTGGTAGCGATCACTGAAACGCCCCATTCATTGCAAATTGATCCCAAAACATTAGCTACTAAAGGCGAATTTACTTACGATGATAAAATAGAAGCACATTTTGCAACTGCTCACACTCTTTTTGATCCACAAACGCGAGAATGGTATGGCGTCGCAATCCAATATGCGCATAATAGCGATTATATTGTGTATAAAATGAAGGCAGATAGTAATAAGCGGGAAATCATGGTGCGCATTCCGGTTGGCTATCCTTCCTACATGCATAGCTTTGCGCTTACCAAAAATTATCTTATTTTGATCGAATCTCCCTTTATCGTAAGCCCGTATGATCTTTTATTATCAGATCATTCATTCATTGATAACTTCTCATGGAAGCCAAAAAATGGAACCACCTTTATGGTGATTGATCGTAAATCAGGCAAAAAAATTACGACCTATAAAACTGAAGCTTTCTTTACCCTTCATCAAGTGAATGCGTTTGAAAAAGATAATCAGATCATTATCGATATGGTTGCCTATAAAGAGCCGGATATTATTAAAGAATTTAATATGAAGAATCTTTCTAGCGCGCACCCAAAGCTTTCTACCGGCCATTTAAAACGCTTCATTATCGATCAAAAGACCAATAAAGTGAGCAACCAATTGCTTTCTCCGCATCATTCAGTAGAATTACCCCAAATTAATCCTGCTTATTTTATGAAAGATTATCGCTACGTATATGCAACGGCTACTAATGAAGGCGGTATTGCTCAACAACTCATTAAATTTGATCTTAATTCTAAGCGCCATGATATCTGGAAATGCAATGGCTGCTATACTACTGAACCAATCTTTATTGCTAAGCCTCAAGCAACTGATGAAGATGATGGCATTGTTCTTGCAGTAGTGCTTGATGCAATTGCACAAAAATCATTCATGCTTATTCTTGATGCAAAGACATTCAAGGAATTGGGTAGAGTGTATGCGCCGCATCATATTCCATTTACGGTACACAGTAAATTTTTTGCAAACTAAAACGCGTTAACAATCCTACACAAGATCATTAACGCGTTTTTAAAGAAGGTGTTGTAGATCTACTTAAAATGAATAGCGAACGCCCAAGGTTACTGGAAATCGCAATTCAGTGCCGGTGCCACCAACAATGAGATTAGAGGCAAGCGTTGGCGCTGGCAATGCCGTTGCAAACAATGAAGTGGTTCGCGCACGTGGGCCACAAGAAGCAATAAATTCACCGGTTAATACCAATGACCAATTACCGCAAATGCAATAATCCAATCCCAGATTTAATCCGCCGCTGATTACATTACTGTTTTGGAAGAAATTATTATCTGATGCTGCCGCTGAAGCACTACCCGGACATCCTGCGCCCGGAGTTGGCAATAATACTACCGGAGCTCCATTGAGCGTAATTGCTACGCGCGTATGGCGATGTGAAGTTAAACCAACTTGGCCACCCAAGAAGAATGAAACTGAATCACACCAGCGATCCCAGTAGTAGCGAACGCCCACATACGCATCGATAAGATTATATTTACCAAAGGCAAATACTAATGCTTGGCCAGGCACATTTAAGATAGGAAATGTGCTATGGGCAACATCTTTATGCTTTGCTTGCAGATAATTCACTTCAACATACACTTCGGTGTTGTCAGAAAAATCATAGCCAACTTTACCGCCAACAATCCATGGGGTTTTAAATAATTTGCTGAATTTTGGCAGCTCTGAAGCTAAGGGAAAAATCGGATTTGCAGAATTTGAACTGCATGAGACTAAATTAAATTCACCACGATGGCGCCAGATAATTGGCGCAACACCTGCTTGCACTTGCACGCTCCATGCTCCGCAATATAACGGATTGCAACCACATTCATAACAACGAGATTCACAACAATCACCAAATAACGCTTGTACTTGAGTTGGCGCACTGCTCAATGCGAGTGCTGCGCATAAGATTAATTTTTTTATATTCATAAATTCTCCTATCGTTCGTTCTACGATATCACAATATTGCTACTAAACATTGAAGTATCGCCCGTTGAACCATCGCAATTAATTACGGTTGCCGTTGCACTCATAAAGCCATCAGTAAATTGTGTTGGTGGCAAAGTAACGGTGAAACTTGCATTACCTAAATTATCAGTAGTAATTGTGGTGCTTCCCAAAAGATCGGCGCCTTCTGTAATTGGATTGCGATTTTCTGGATTACCAAAGAATTGAATGCGATAGGTGGTGCAGCGTCTAAAAGTGAGCATTGAGCCTGTTACGGTGATGAGGCCATCATTATTCACTGCGCTGGTAAGTGTTGCGCTTGTTTGAAATCGGTTGGGCCCTAATTGTGGGCAGCTTGAAAATAATGCCAAAGGCATTATTGCTAATGATAAAATAATACTTTTTTTTAACATACTATTTCCTTTATTAACCCGGGAAGGCAGCAAATGCCTTCCCGGAATGTGTAACCCTGCCCGCCGAAGCTTTATGCGTAGTCTGGGGATTTCTAGCTTACAAATTGAATGCCAT
>CAYMRF010000053.1:0-9171 GCA_964392765.1 uncultured Pseudomonadota bacterium | reverse complement strand
ATTTAGGCAATCCTGAGCCAGGTGGATGTTATTGTGTGGAAGTAGTAAAAGGAAGCACACTTTCTCGTGCGGGCGTTCAGCAAGGCGATATGTTGTATGAAATTAACGGTCATCCGGTAGATTTGTATGGCGATATGCGCGTACCTTGGAGCGAAGATAAGATCTCTATTGTTGATTATGTGAGTCGTATTCCAGCAGGTGAGACGGTTCATGTAGTGATTTATCGCAAAGGAGTTCGTAAAGAATTTGATGTGGCTTTTGATTTAGCAGAATTGCCGGCAATTCGTAAAGTGTATCCCGGTTATGAAGAGATTGATTATGAAGTATTTGGTGGCATGGTAGTTATGCAACTTACTATTAATCATATTCAAATTATGGAAAAAATGGTTCCTGGATTGGTTAAGTTTGCTGAAATGAAGCATCAAAGCGAGCCAACATTATTGATCACCCATATCTTTGCAGATTCACAATTGTATCGTTCGCGCACGGTGACTCCTGGAACTACTATTAATGAAATTAATGGCGTAAAAGTAACTACGCTGGACGAGTTAAGAAGAGTATTGCGTGATTCAATCAATGATAAATTTTTAACGCTGCGCGCCACCGATAATCTTATGCGCGTGTCAGATAATCTTTTGGTAGTATTGCCCTGGGATAAGATTTTGGAAGAAGAATCTATGCTTGCACACGATTATCATTATCGTGTTACCGAGACTATGAAATACTTAATTTCTAAGCGTTTGAATATTAATCCAAATGTTCCCGCTATTCCTAACACATTTTCTACTCAGTTCTCATAAAGAAAATAATTAGTTTATTTAGGCCATTTAAAGAACAATTCTCTTTAAATGGCCTTTTTCATTCTTTTATGTTCATGATTTGGTGTATTTTTGAAAAAAAGGAGATAAATCATGGCACAAGTAAAGCCAGTCATTGTAGTGGCGCAAGAGAATTGGAATCAAATTGAAGCACTTACTCATCATGCAGTAGTGCAAGTCTGTGCAGAATGTGAAGGGTTTAATTGGGATCAACCCTACATTCATGGCGATCAATCTCAAAGTCGTGGATCGGGATTTTTCATTGATGCTGAAGGCCATATTATTACCACGGCTCATACGGTTGAAAATGCGCGTTTGATTTGGATTAAAATGCCCTTATTTGGTGGCAAACCGTTATTTGCTGATGTGGTAGGAATTTGCCCTGAGCGCGATGTTGCATTGCTTAAATTGCGGGAAGAAACCATTCAAGAAATGGCGCAATATGCCAATGCGCTTCCGCATTTGATGATGGGAAATTCTGATGCGGTTAATCATACCGATAAAATTTTAGTGCTCGGATATCCCATGGGGCAAAATAATATTAAAAGTTCTACGGGTGTAATTAGTGGTCGCGAATCAGGAGGCGGCAGAACCTTTTTTCAGATTACGGCGCCGGTAAATCCGGGTAATTCTGGTGGGCCGGTGTTTAATGAGCAAGGGCAAGTGATTGGCATTACTGTTGCAATGATGATGAATGCGCAAAATATTGGCTATGCAATTCCCATTAATGATGTTGCCATGGTGCTTGCTGATTTATATAAAACTAAATTAGTACGCACCGGAATTGTGGGCGTACGATTTAATTCGTGCGATGATGCTCAAGCAATCTTTCTGAGTAATCCAACGCCAACAGGCCTCTATATTAATACTATTTTTAGTAATTCAGTATTAGGTAAAGCGGGAGTTCAAGAAGGGGATATGCTCTATGAATTTAATGGATTTCAATTAGATGGTTCCGGGCATACCGTTGCGCCCTGGACCATTGATCGCGTTTCTATTCATGATTTGGTGGCCCGCCTTACTCCAGGACAAAAAGTTTCTATAGTGATTTATCGCAACGGCCAAAAAAAAGAGATGAGTTTTGTTTTTGAGGTAACTCCGCCTTCTCCGGTGCGTTGGCTTTATCCTTCACATGAACCGGTAGATTATGAAGTTTTTGGTGGCATGATATTCATGCATTTAGCAGATAATCATATTAATGCTTTTGTGGATGAGTTTCCCGAACTTTCAACCTATTTAAAAATGGAAAATAGGACGCAACCGCAATTGATAATAACGCATGTTATTCCCGGATCTTACGCTTATCAATTAGGAGCGGTGAGACGGGGGCAAATTATTAAAGAGATTAATGGAGTTAAAGTTAATACTCTCAAGCAATTAAGAGAAGAATTGCCCAAAAGTTTTAAATCAGGCTTCTTTACATTGAAAGCTACGGATAATACGTTTATTGTCTTTTCATTTAAAAAATTGCTTCAATTAGAAGAACGTTTAGCGCAAGATTTTAAATATCCGCTAAGTGATACTTTAGTAGAGCTTATTGAAAAAGCAAAAAAGAGTGCTGCATGATAATTCCCGTGATTATAATTGCACTATTGAGTAATGGATTCATGATATCTGCAAGCTCGCATCAACGAATCGGTATTTTATCGTATGGAAGCTTGGTTAATAGGCCCACGCATAGTGTAACGGGCGCTTATTTAAGCGCTTCACAATTTGAGCCCACCTCAGTTTTATTTCCCATTACTTTATCACTTCTTGATCACAAGCAGAGAATTACTGCCGTAATTGATACTGTGCGGGGAACTCCTAAAAGAGTTTATTTGGCCACTTCTCATTTTAATTCATTGCAAAAAGCTATGCAGAATCTTGCTGCTCGCGAAGGTGCGCCGTTTCTAAAAAATGAAAAAAAATATAGCACTGAGTTTATTTTTTATATTAAGAAAATATCTTCTCATGAGAAGATTCAAAAAGATGAATTGCCTTTGCAGTTTGAAGAATGGGTAATTCATGATAGCCCTGATTCTCGCCAAAAGCTAAACAATACCCTGATTGATGAAATTATGGGATTAGCAAAACAGCATTCATTAGATGCGGTGTTATGGGTTTCTTGCCCCATAGTATCTCAAAACTCTCAGGAATTTGTCGCTCAATTGATACAAGATCCAGTCTTGTTAAAAAATGCGCAAATATATATAAAATGGTTGGCAGATGGGCCCCAATCTGAACTGGAACATGCGATCATGGGCGGTAAGCAAAAGCTTATGAGTTTAATGCAGAATGGAAAATAATAATATAAACTAGGTAAAATAGTACTATTTCTCTAATTACGGAAATTCATGGCAGAAAAAAAACGTTTAGATCAATTACTTCAAGAAAAAGAGCCGCAGTATAGTCGTGCACAGATTCAAAGTTGGATTATGCAAGGCAAAATTGCCGTTGATGGTAAAATCATCACTAAGCCGGGCACTATGACAAGCGCTGATGCAGTTTTGAGCTATGATTTGCAAGAACCCAAGTATGTGAGCCGCGCGGGCTTTAAATTAGAAAAAGCACTTGAGCATTTTTCCATTGAGGTAAAAGATTTAGTTGCCATGGATGCAGGGATTTCCACGGGCGGATTTACTGATTGTTTATTGCAAAATGGCATAGCAAAAGTATATGGGATCGATGTAGGGTATGGCCAAGTGCATGAAAAAATTCGCCATGATTCGCGGGTAGTGCTTATGGAGCGTACTAATTTGCGCGAGTTGCAAGAATTGCCTGAACTCGTTGATATCGTAACGCTTGATTTATCTTTTATCTCAGTTTTAAAAGTAATGGATGCCGTAGTTGCCATTTCTAAGCCGCAGGCAAAACTTATCATCTTAATTAAACCTCAATTTGAAGCGCGTAAAGAAGATGTGGGCCGCGGGGGCATTATTAAAGATCCGTCAGTGCATCAAGAAGTAATAAAGCGGGTTACTACCGGTATTGAAGCGTATGGCTATCAATGCCATGGCGTGATAGAATCGCCGATTTTTGGCGCTACCGGGAATAAAGAATTTTTAGGATATTTTTCTCGAGTGTAATATTTAGAGGGGAGGCAAGAATGGGGAAGTGGGTTTTAATAAGTTGGGCAGCCAGTTTTATTTTTATGATTAATTCGATGAATCGTGATTTGGGTTATGTCTTGGATGATTTAGATAAACGGAACTTCGAGCCCATTGCTATTGCAAAAAAAATAGGAAAATTTGAAATTGAACCAGGCACCTTTATAACATGTCCTTTTGATCAGATGGAAATTGAAGAAGGAGAAATTGTTGCGGTACGAAGACGCAACGATGACTGGAGATATGCGAAAGTGACTCATAAGCCGTCTGGACGTTATTTTGTCGGGATGGTTTCATTTAGGCCTGATAACGTATGGCATAGCTTTGCCGTTTATTTTAAAGAAGAAGTTCTAAAGCTAAAAAAAACTATTCCTGTGCAGAGCACTCCTGGCGATCTGCAAGCGCTAAATAATGAAAAAAGTGATAGTAAAACACGAGAATATCTATTACAATTACTTCATTGTTGTTTGCGCCCGTAGCTCAACTGGATAGAGCGTCGGACTTCGGATCCGTAGGTTGAGGGTTCAAATCCTTCCGGGCGCACCAGTCTTCGCTTATCCGCGCCTTCTGGCTCGGCAAGCTACGCCTGGCTACCGCCAGATTTAGGTTTTTATGACTATTCAAAGCATCATCATTGCTCCCTATAATCCCAATTGGCCCAATATTTTTTTTCATGAAAAAACACTGCTCATTGCAGCTTTAAGCGAATGGGATGTTGCCATTGAACATATTGGCAGCACCGCCGTTCCAAATTTAAGTGCAAAGCCGGTGATTGATATTTTAATTGGTGTGAATCAGCTAACTGATGTGAATGATGCTTTTATAAAAAAATTGCAGCTGCTTGGCTATGAATATGTGCCTGAATATGAAAAAGAGATGCCTGAGCGCCGCTATTTTAGAAAAAATAATGCGCACGGAATTCGCACTCATCAAATACATGTAGCGCAAAAAGATTCTGAATTTTGGAAGAAACATATTTTCTTTAGAGATTATTTGCGAGCGCATCCTGAAGTTGCGCAAGAATATGAAAAGCTCAAGAGAAATCTCGCAGAGCAGCATACTGATACGCAAGAATACGCTCGAGCTAAAACCGATTTTGTGCAATCGATTTTAGAGAAACGATTACGATCATAAAGTTATTTACTTAAGTCAAGTTCGCATTAGGATTAACATAAGCTAAACCAATTTTTAAAGGTTGTAGAATTATGTTTGCCTATAAATTTTTTGGGGTATTTTTCTTTTGGTCTTGCATGCAAGCAATGAGAATTGAAACTCCCTTACATTGTGCAGCTCAAAAGGGCGATATCGTTGCGGTTCGTAATTTATTGTCTCATGGTGCAGATATTAATGCGAAAGATAAAAATTTTCAGACTTCTTTATATCGCGGCGTTTTATACGGGCGGTATGAGGTAGTTCGTTTATTGCTTAAAGCCGGGGCTGATCCTAATATATGGGCAATGCACTTTGAAGAAGGACACAACTATGATGATTTATTATATTGTCGAAGTATTTTTGATAACGGAAACTATTATCATTTTCCCGATATTGGCAAATGTAGGACAGCTTTAGCGCTTTCGCTGCGCAGCCGTTCTAAAAACAAAGAAAAAATAGCAAAGCTCTTACTTTTTTATGGAGCGACGGGAGAAGGGGGGCCTTGGTATTATACAGCGCAGAAAGTTGTTGGGAATTGCGAGTACGGCTGGCCAGTGATTAAAGAAAAATTTCCCCAAAGCATTTTGAATGGGCAAGCTCAAGGTTTTGATGATGATAATTGTTTGGGTAACATTGATGCAATGAGTACCAAAGCTACCTTAAACCAAGGCATGGCATGCGCTGCTGCAAGAGGGCGCACCGATTTATTGAGAAGTCTTAAAGTGCGTGCCGATACTGATCCTTCTTTTATAAATACCGAATTTAAGTATGAAAAAATATTTTCAAGAATTTTTGCAATTGCGGCTTTAAGAGGGCAAGAATCTACGGTAAAATTTTTATTGCCTTTTGCGTGTGATAAAGAAATTCATTTTGCCTACAAGACAATTAAAAATTTAACGCGGCATGCGACACTTTCTGGCGAAGAACAAACCGCATATCGTGAAATACTTAACACATTAACTCCCGTTCTTGGTGACCGATTTAAAAAACTTCTACCTTAATTTGGAAAAAAATAATTTTTGATTAAAATAGCATGATTCATTTCTTTTATGTTATCTTCCCCAAAGAAGGAGAGTGTGTATGCATAAAAAAATGAAGATCGGAGCGGCTCTATCATTTATATGTCTTGCCGTATTTTTTCTGATGGGCATGAGAAGCCCGCGAGTTTCAGCTTCAAAATCTTTAGATACATTTTTAGAACAGCAAACCGTTCAGAAGAATTTTAGTGGGACGGTACTAATCGCGCACAAAGATAACATTCTGCTTAAAAAAGCATATGGTTATGCTAACTATGAATTAAGCGTTCCCAATACGAATGCAATACGATTTAGAATCGGTTCAATTACCAAACAATTTACTGCTGTTGCCATTATGCAGTTGCAAGAAAAAGGGCTTTTGAATGTTAATGAGCCGCTTGCAAAGTATATTCCTAATTTTCCCAATGGCAGCAATATAACTTTGCATCATCTTTTAACGCATACATCGGGAATTTTTAATATTTCAACCCTGCCAGATATTATCGAAAGAGCTAAGCAATCAGTTACGCTTGTACAAGAAGTTGATTTTATTAGGGGCCAAAAAGCTGAATTCAATCCTGGCGATCGTTATAGTTACAATAATTCCGGATATATTTTATTGACTTATATTATTGAAAAAGTATCTGGTAAAAGCTACGGCAACTATCTGCAAGAAAATATTTTTAACCCATTAGGGATGTTAGATAGTGGCATCGATTCTCCCATTCCGATTATAAAAAATAGAGCTTCAGGGTATAGCAAGGATCAAACCGGGCTCATTAATGCCCCATACACTGATATGGCCTGGACAGCCGGTGCTGGCCAAATCTATTCTACTATTGAAGATATGTATCGATGGCACCGTGCATTACAAAAG
Organism: uncultured Pseudomonadota bacterium; assembly: GCA_964392765.1. GTDB lineage: Bacteria > Babelota > Babeliae > Babelales > Vermiphilaceae > BTUB01. The sequence continues at coordinate 2,219 of CAYMRF010000053.1, read as the reverse complement.
GGAACTATTCTTACAAGGGAATCGATATTGCTGATGCAAAAAGCACATACATGTGATAAAGATCGGCAAAATGAGTGTTATGGCTATGGGTTTTATCATGTGCCAGATACCAAGTTTGGCGTACTGTTAGGTCATCGCGGTGGTACATTAGGATTTAAGTCAGCGTATTATTATTATCCTAAGCATGATCTGACGATTATCATTTTGAGCAATTTTATGTTTGCACCGTTAAAAGAGATTATTCTTGAGGGTATTGCAAACATTGCTGTTTCTTAATTATCTTAATTGCCTCAGATTCGCCGGGCATTAACGGTAAAGTTGCAATCTCTTCAGGTGTTGCCCACATATAATTGCAATGTTCATCTGAAAGTTGTATTTCAGACAAACTTGCCAATGAAACTTTAAATAAATGGTAGATAAAATCTGCTTGACCAACGCGAATATAATAGGTGCCATAAAATTCTAAAGGCAATTCGGGTGCAACAATGCCCGCTTCTTCAAATAATTCTCGGCGCGCTGCATTTTCAGCAGTTTCATCTCTTTCAATTTTGCCCCCCGGACTTCCCCAAGCTCCGGCATGTCGTTCATGGGGTGCACGTTGCAGTAAAAGTAATTTACCCTCATGATCCACATAACAACCAGTAGTTTGGCCTTTTGAATTAAAGTCGGCCGGCTTTATTGTATAGATTTTGATTTCTTGATTTGGGTTCATAAATGCTCCCCGTATATGTTTAATAAATGTAATAAGAAATGATTAATAAAAATAAGCTGTTTTCTTAAGTTTGCTTAAATTATCATCTCAATTTTAATAATAGGTCCCATCAATAGAACGATAAAACGATTTGCTGTCTATTTTATTTTGACGATCTCTTTTCATCATTAGTTTATAGATAGATTCTGGCTTATGCGGCTTAGCAGTGCAATACTCTGATTCATGATATTTAAGAATGAAATCTAGAAGTTCACCGGGCAAAGTATGCAAAAAAGAATTCTGCTTTTTTGCAAATTGCAGGATGCGATCCTTGAGCAATATTGTTGAAATCTCCCGATACATGAGTCGATGCGAATCACTTAATTTTTCAGTTTTTAAGCGTTGTTGCAATTGATCGTATTCTTTTGCTACCCCAAAAGGCACATGGGGCAGTAAAAAAGCAATACTTGTTCTATGGCCTCGGTCTACGGCAATACGAAAAAGATTGCGTATTGCTTTTGATCGCGCATTGGAATCAGAGCGTTCATCAATAATGTGATAAGCATATACATGAAAAGAAGCTTCCAGAGTGGTTTGTTCTGCTTTAAGAACTAATTCACGCATGCTTTGATAAGACAGGCGAGGAGGAAGTATTGCATTGAGCGGAAAATTGAGAATACAAATTAAGGTGAGATATAAAAATTTCATTGTTACTCCTTAGAGAGTGGCAGTAGTTATTGAAGCATGCATGATAAAAGGCTATACTGCTTCGATAATTTTTTTAAGTTAATGTTGGAGAATAATGAAGCGCCTTTTAATCTTTTCAATTTTGATAAGCGTACGCCTTTTTGCCATGGGATTTGGTGATAATTGCCCAGATGATTATAAACAGGCTTGTCAAAAACTAATAAACGTTACCAAAGAACATCATGTATTACTCGATGCTAAGATTAAAGATGGCACTGTTTCTGTGGATTTTTTAGTTGATAGATTGAACAACTATAGAACTACTCTATTAGAAAAGGCAATAATATATACCGTGCGCGATCCCGGATCGCTTGATCAACTTACTCCGCTGCATAATCAAACCTGTAAAAATCTCACTGCTTTCATACTTTTGCAAAAAAAGGAGCAACGAAAAAATAGGCTTGCTTGGTACTCTTCTGCAGGATGGGGTGCAGTCATTGCTACGGCGTTGGGAACACCCCTTGCTTGGTATTTTGATAAAGAATTTCGAACTTTTGATACTGCGCTTTCATCTTTTCTTTTGCATGCAACGTTAGGTGCTTTATTTCATGCAAGAAGAGCACATATAAAAGCGACAGAACCTAAGCCGGTGCTTTCTGATGCATTAAAAGAGGTGCTCCCTGATTTGCCTGAATCTCGGTTTGCTACGGTGAAATGGTTGTGTCCAAAATTGGCATTTGATAATCCGTTAGCGCGCAATATTAAAGAAGTTGAAACCCATAATAAATTGTTAGATATTTGCAGAATTTCCACCCTTCCAGAAGTTCAGGAAAAGGTTACT
>CAYMRF010000052.1:0-9211 GCA_964392765.1 uncultured Pseudomonadota bacterium | reverse complement strand
AGAAATCTCCTTTCGGGAGAAAGATAGCATACCGGAATAAGAGATAGAAATAAAAATGAGATTACTACCACGCTCTTACAATTAATAGACCTATTTCTCGCTGAAGGTAATCATAATGGCCTGAGAAGAATTTTTCAAAAACCGGCCAGCGATTATGATAGAGCAATGTGATTTGCTTTGTCTTCAATATAGATTCAGCAGCAAGAAAAAATGCGAGTTCTTTTAGTATATATTGTGCGCCTTCATCGAGCGCCTCTTGCGTTGCAACCTGCGGCCTATGTTTATAGCCTTCAATTACGCGAGCCGTTTCCGATCGAGTATCATCCCGGAATTCTTGATTAGTTTCATACAATTTTCTTACATACTGCAACTGCTTTTGGTATTGCTCATTTTGCTCAATATCACTGTTCCAATCTATGATTGAGGCATGAGTTGTTTTATAGCCCTCTAAATCTAAAGTTTCCAGGGCGCGAGCCGCATGATTCTTAAAATTATTTCCATAAAGCCGGGCCTTTTTCTGTGATTCTGGAAGAGTATAGCCCAATGCCTTAAAAGTATGTGTTGCCGGCACATCAGGAACAAAAATGTAGATCTGTGAGAATTCTTGTAATGCAAATTCAATGAGATCTCGAATAATATGCGGTTTAAAATAACTATTGTTCGGGCTCATGCCAATTATGGCAACGCCTTTGGCGTTCAGAATCTTATAGCCATTTTCTAAGCAAATTCCAGATAGATCTTTTTGGACTTTCATTCACTATCTTCCATCTTATGCCAACTCAAAGTGACAGAAGCCATTCTGGTATATAAGGCGATGTTGCCTTTAATGCGTAAGTCTTTAGTAATTTCTATGGTAAGAGATTTTCTTGGCTCATCATGTATACCACTATCATCAATCCACACCGTATATCCCTCGTGCTTTAATAATTTTTTTATCGCATCTAGTTCCCTCCTTGAATTATGGTTGTGAAGTGAGCCGGCACACACTTCAAGCTGCTTTAGCTGGGCGAGCTTAGTAGCGATTGAGATGAAATTGTTATGAGCAATGAGAGCTTTGCATGCATAATAATCTGCCATTATCTCTTTCATTTCAGCTGTATTGGGCGAGCATAATCCGAGCGATGAACACCGCATATTGCACGCAGCGATTACTGCATTACCAAGATGGCTAAAGCATGCTCGTTGCAAATAGTCTTTTGCATGCCCCATCTCATGGTAGCAAGTATAGATTAAGCAATCGTTGTTGGGTGATTTTTCTTCATTAATATAAATGGTGCGAGTCTTAGGCTCATAAGCTCCTGATACATTTTCATCTTTAAATGAAGCAGAATATGCCGCTATGCCAAAGGGCATCTGCATGCTTTTGCTCGCATCTGCAACAATAGCTTTTGTTTGCTCTGAAAGCTCTTTAATGTTAGTAATAGTAAACGAATCTCCCATTTCCAGCCTCATAGCGGGGCACAAAGAGAATATGCAAAATAAAAGCAATAATGCGCGCTTCATGATTTTCTCCATTGATACATTCATTTATTCATCAAAACCTAATTCATGAAAGTGTTTTGCCCCATAACTGAGCATCAACTCAACCGTTTCATGACCTGCGTGCATTATTTCTTGAGCAATATCTAAAAGCGTTACTTCTGCTCCATGCTCAAAATAAATGCAGTTGATATCAGCACCCGCATCAATGGCTTGTTTAATCAGAGGTGCGTATGCAGCACGGGCAAAAGAATTCGATTGCGATAGAAGAAACAATAAGATCGGCGGAAATCCTTCTGGCTTATATACATGCACCCATGGAAGGTAATATTGTGCTAAATCAGTCACCACATTATCTACACCGTTCAAGAAGGCATATGAATCTCGCGGGAAGTAAATTGCTTGGGCAAAAAGCTCGTCATCGCAATTGAAAATTGCAGCGCGCTTTGCCTCACAAGAAACATTTGTTGCAAAACTGAGCATTGCTGCATGAGGATGTCTATCAAGAATAAATGAAATCATGCTTCGCTCTACTTCCGAACAGGCAATATCTAAGAGCACCAGCGGATTCATAGCATCATGACCCGATTGTTCGCTCAGTTCCATAATTGTTTGTCGATGTTTTTGCATAAAACGAATAATCGTTTCAAATGATGTAGCAGGCTTTCGAGCACCTTGTGTGTATTTATCAATCTTAAGCCATAAATCGCTGGATAATCTTTCTAGATAGGTATTTTTTTGCATCATCATCTTTATCTGCTTTTGAATCTGTATATCCAACCAGTTGATAAGATCAAGCTTTTGATTAACCGAAAGAAGGCGATTGTTGAATAACGAAATATAAAGAGCATCTAAATATGTTTTTTCAGAAGATTTTTGCGCAAATAAATTCTCAAATTGGGCAATAACTTGCTCATAAGATGCATTCTTGAGCGTATTATAGAGCTCTTGTTCTTGGGCATTTGCGGTTTTCATTTCATCATCAGTACGATTTGCATTATCAACAAGCTCAGTACTGATTTTCACAATAAGATCGTGAATAATTTGGCGATGCTTTTTAGATACCAATTGAACTTGCCTTCTGATATATGCAAGCTTTGCTAACTGATCAAGCGGGGCTAGCGAGGAGTTTGCTATTGAGACTGCTTGTTCAATCAAGGAATCAGCAGAAGCATTAGAACTCTCTCTTGTCGATGCTGTATCTGGCAATGGGAATGGCGCCGGCTCCATTGCGTTAACCGCTGAAGCAGTGGTGATACTTATAAGGTAAATAAGGGATAAAAATGTTCTTTTCATAGTAATCTCCATTTATGTTTAATATTACTATCTTTAGCATGCCAAATTATGGATATTTGTCAATTTTTACATCGAAAAAAGGCGCGGTTTTTGCCAGAAAGCATTTCTCTCTGTCAATTTTAAGCCTTTTTTTGGTCAATTCTCCCTGTGCCTAGACCCTGATTTTAACCCCATTTTAAGCCAATTTTTCGCTTGACTTAGCTGTATTTTCTGGCATATTAAATTATATAATAGAAATATTTATAAAATATGCATTAACAAATCAGTCTTGAGGAGTTTTATGAAAATTAATCAATTATTGTTCGCAGCACTTATTATAGGTGCTTCTGCTATTTATGGCTGTGAAAAATCAGAGAACATGGATAACTTGCCAAAAAATCAGAATTTTTTGGCAAACTTCACAAACAACGAAGGAGAGTTTAATCGCCAACTTTCCATGCTTAATCCATCCAATCCTTCAGAACGAGCACATATTGAAAATTTTTTGAAAGACATCGATCCCAAAATAGAAACAACAAGAACGTGGCTTTCGGAAAATCCTTCATCTTCTTCTCGTATATCAAGAATTTTACGTCTCAGAGCTTTCGGATTGCTTTCTTATGGTTGCGGATTATCCTTTATTCCGACCATTTTTGGCGCATGCAGACATCTCGAGAAAAAAGAAATCCCTTTAACTGACTTATATCATTATGGTCATCGTTATCAATTTGGTCCTACAAGATATGACAGCTTATGGGTGCCGTACAAGTTAATTGTTCCAGCTGTTCCATTAGGAATCGGCTTAGGTTATCACCTATTTAAAAAAGCAAAGCCTGAGGCAAGTATAGAACGAACTATTAGAGAAAATTTAGATAAACTAAAATCGCTTGTAACTTATCGCAATACTGCAGCAGCAGCCCTCCAATCTCCTCATAAATTTCCAAAGATAAAAAATAGATGGATCGAATCTGCTATGTTGGTGGGGGCTGGCACAACATGGTTAGCCATTGCCAAAATGATTTGCGAACCCAACAAGAAATCCGATAGCAGTTCTAAGCTTCTAACTGACACGCTCTTCACCGGAGAATGATTAGCCATTTTGTATCTCTAAAACATACTTTTAGGAAGATTTTATGAAAATTGATTTAATATTATTCGCAGCGCTTATCATGGGTCTTTCTGCTTATGGCTGTGAAAAATCAGAGAAATGCACGCCGGAACTAACCGTAGAAGATTTGGTATTTCTTGAAGAAAAAAAAGATAACTTTCAGCCCAGATCCGGAAAAGCATTTTTTGCCAAAACTATTGCAGATGAATTAGAAAAACAGCAAAAGGATGAGGCGCCACAAATGGATGCATCAATCTTTAGGTGGAACAAGATTGAGCTTGCGTCAGCAGCGTCTGACAAGGACGTCCTTAAGCACTATGAAGAACTATGCAAAGAATTAATTAAAGACAATCAAAAACCACCTAAATTTGGCGGCATGGAATTTCACGGTATTATGTGCGAGCCTTATCCTTCGGATCCTATTTCCAAAAAGGCAGTGATGAAACTCGCCCTAAAGTCGAGTTTGGGTACAATAGCCGGTATTTTTGCAGGTTTTAAAACATGGGATATGATGCGCGCCCTGTATGCTCCTTCAAAATCAAATCATGAACGCATCTCAAGTGTAAAAAGAAATGCTCCTTTGATCTTAGGCAGCTCATTCGTAAGCGCTTATTTCTTAAAAGATTTCTACAATCTTATTAAATTGGCAAAATTTGAAACTAAAAAATTTTAATTTGCCTGACCAGAAAAGAGATCAAAGTATTTTTGAGCAGCCTCTTCTCTTTTTTGTTTTAGATGCGCCATCATGGATGTCATCGTTAGATGAGTGACGAAAGAGAGGGGGAGTGGTTCATATCTGAGCTTGAAATCTTGTGGTAGTTCTTGCTCAGCTGCACGCTGAGGTTCGGTTTCAACGAATGCAATAAAATTTTCCAATAACTTCTTATTAGGATTGTCATCACGCATTTTCTGCGCAAATGATTTTCCGAGAGCTAGGCCCAATGCCACAGGGGGATTTTTAATAGTGCGTTTTCTATTCAGCTTATTCTCTTCTTCAATCTTACGGATCATCTCTTGGTCAGCGGCAGCTTGTTCAAGGTGAGATTTTACAGAGTTCTTTTGGCAGCCATAGGTAAAAGCAGAGCACACCGTAAGCAATGCAAAAAATATCTGATTAATTTTCATAGCAACCTCAGTTTGCAATATTACAATTATAATATGAGTGATTGATTTGCTTTATCTAATATCATTTGAATTATGGTAGTATCCTATCAAATTGAAATTCTTTAGCAAGCTGACGATGCAGCTCCTGTATGATTGACTCGGGTATTTAAATAGAAAAGTTAACAAATTTGAAATCTGAGCTGGCGCAATTGATCACTTTCTAAAAAATTATTCAGCCATAAACATTGCAAAGCGCATATTCTTTGAAACCAATTTTTTGGTACACTGGTTTGCCCATCTCAGATGCCAATAAAATTGCGTGCGAAGCCCCTCGTTGCTGCGCATCGATGAGCGGTTTTTGGCTCACGGCATATCCCAATCCTTTACCTCGATATGCGGGTAAAGTTGCAACTAAGTGCAATCCCACAATATCGCCATGATCTATACCATGCTGGCAGCAGTCGGAATATCGCCATAATATCCTAAGTAAAAATGGATATTATGAGGGTGAGAGCGCGCAATAAGATAATCAATAAATTTTGTAAGTTCTCCTTCGCTGGGCAGATCATAAGATTTCACTACAATGGAAATCCAAGTCTTTAATAAGCAAGGATCTATCTCTTTTATAGCTATGTCATTTCCATATTCTTGGGCAGAGATACTATTCAATGCTATATTCATCACGGGATATGCCACCTTGAAATGCAAGCCGCTGTGTTCTAATTTTTCAATAAGCTCATTATTTTTGCTATCAACAAACCACCGGTAGGGCACATTTTCAAAGAAATTTTTTATCTCTGCAATCTCTGCAGAAGAAGTCTCGGGGGTGCCCGTAACTCGATTGCAAAAACCAAGCATTGCACCACTTTTCATCGCATAGGTATGAGCAGAGCCATAATCAAAAATGGGATTGCCAATATCCATATATAGAAGATACATGAGCAATAGCAATGATGACATATTATTTCTCCAATCGTTTATTCAAAATATTGTGCACAAAATCAGTTTTTGCTCGAGCGTATTCTTGCGTATCAGTATGATGTTCCGCAAGAGCACGCTTGAGCTTTTCATATTCTTGAGCAACCTCAGAATGTTTTCGCAGATAATCTCTAAAGAAAATATGCTTATGCCAAAATTCAGAATCTTTTGCGCAAACATGAATTTGATGCGTGCGAACTCCATCAGCATTATTTTTTCTAAAATAGCGGCGTTCAGGGATCTCTTTTTCATATTCGGGTACATATTCGTACCCGAGCATTTGCAATTTCTTAATGAATGAATCATTTACATCAGTTAAATGTGAAACACCCATTAAAATATCAATCACTGGTTTTGCGCTTAAACTTGGTATTGCCGTACTGCCGATATGCTCAATAGCAATATCCCATTCGTTTAAGGCTGCAATTAAAAGTGTCTTTTCATGAAAAAAAAGATTTGGCCATTCCGGATTATAGGCTGCAATGATAATTTTTTTTGAAATCATATAATTCTCACGTTATCGTTATGCTCCTAGTGGCGGCGCGCTTGGCGTAGGAGCTGGATATTGATAATAAACCGGTTGTGGTTGTGCTGCTTGTGGAGGTGCCGGTGGGATTAAATAATTGTGTATTGCTTCAAGGAACTTGAATATCATCGCGAAGTGCTTTTCAGTGCCTTGATTAATTTGTGAGAGAACTTTTTTAGTTTCGTCGTGATCATGCGCTTGCTTTATTCGCAGTGCATTTACTGCTGCTGACACTTCTTGTGTATGTTCTGTTTCTCTAATATCAGAGACTGTGATTCGAGTGCTGATCACATCAAGTTTTTGATTTGCTATTTCTAAAAGATTTCTCGTTTCTTTGATGTTATCAATTTCTAATCGTAACTTCTTTAGCTCTAATTGCTCTTTTTCCACTTTGCGTTGCTCTGCTTCGGCATTCTTGCGTTTAGCGTCATTTTCATCTTTCTCTGCTTTGGCTTTATCAGAAATTTGAATATTATATGCTTTTAAAATGCGTTCCAGATTAGTAATGAGCGTTAAGCGTTCTTGCTGCTTTTCTGCAGGTAAAACCGATTCAATAGTTTTAAGTGCTTCAATATTGCTGCTCACGAGAGTATGGTATTGATTTAACGGCATTTCTCGCATGCCACAATTTTCTTTAATAATGCTAAGAAGCGTTTCTTTTTTGTGTAGTTCTTCCATTTTTTTAAATTCATCGACATAGGTATGCTTTACTTGAAGTAAAAGATTTATAGCATGCGCTCTTTTTAATTCGGCTGCATGGTGTTGTTCTTTTTCAACTTGTTCGGCGAGCTCTTTCTTTTTTTTCTCTGCTTGTTCTTGTTCTAATTTTGCTTTCTCTAGAGCAGCAGGATGATATGCTGATGAGATAATATAGCCGCTCAATGCGCCTACTGCTAATGCAGTACCTGTGACATACATGTCTTGTGCTTTAACATCATAGGATACGCCATTGAGTGGCTGAAGTAATAAGATGAAAAGTAAGAATAGTTTTTCAGCTTGGTTGATCATGTAAACTCCTTAAAAAAAAGAGCCGAGATTGCTCCCGGCTCTTGGTAAAAATTCTGAAATTATTAATTGCTTGCTGGCGGAGGTGTTTGAGATTTAGCTGCAGAAAGCAGATGGCTTGCTAATTGGTAAGCATGTGACTCTTTACCATGCAGTCCGAGTGTTAATGCCAAATATCCTGCGCCGATAGCTAACGCGCCTTCTTTGCTGGTCGCAAAATTAAGAGTGCGTTGTAAATAATGCGCTGGCAAATTCAATGTTTTAAGCAAGTTTTTCTCACATTTTGTATCATGCAAACCTGCAAGATAAAAAGTAGCTAAAGCGCTAGCTCCTGAAAGTACTTGTCTCAAGCTGGGTGCTTCGACTGCTTGTATTCTTGGGGCAGCGTTGAGTAATGTGCTGAGGGCCAATACTGAAACCATGGTTTTCTTTGAAAATAGCATAGTTATCTCCTTATATGCTTTTTGGTCTCTTTACAATTTCTCATATAATAAAATTCAGAGTTGTTTTGTCAATTAAACTAAATTTATTGAGTAATGAGAACTAAGCCTTTTTTTGAATTAGGGCGTTCCAAATCTCTTCAAATGGCTTATCAGGATTTTGAATGAAATCGTGAGTTTCCTTGATGCCTTTTACTACTTCATCTTTGAAGCTCTTATTAAATAAGACCATAAGTGTTAATGCCGGAATAATCACGAGCTTCAAGTTTGAATAGATAATACCGGTAACACCGCGTGCTTCAACTTTGCTGTATCCGATAGTGAGTTCTTGAGGATTTTCTGGATCGATGGTCACTTTGCTCGCGCGTTCGCCTTTTTCCATCTGACCAGTCATTAATTCATCAAAAATGTACCATGCAAGTTCTGAGTAGGAATCATCTTTAGGGTAAACGCGCTTTACTGCTGTTTTTTTAGTAACCAAGCGAACAAAGCATGTCAACGCAACTAGAAGACCTGTAGCACCTAATATTTTTTTTGCTTCCTTTTTGTCGCAGGGGAAGAATGCATATGCAGATGGAGTTACCGTTCCTGCGGTTAATGCAAAAAGTAGTGAAAGGGATATTTGTTTACGATAATTCATCAGTTGCATATAATCTTCTCCGTATATGCTGTTATTTGATACGTTAAAACCGCGATAATATTACTATTATCAGCTTTTAGTGTCAATATGAACCACACCCGTTCGCCTCGATGGAGGCTTCGTAGAAGCCGAATGGAGAGGTTTTTGGAGGGCATCTCTCGACTCGTTACGCTCGCTCGAGACGAACGGAAGATTTTCAAATAAAGATTGTGTAACATTTTTTTCATTTGTATCATGATACCAAACGCGCCTTTGCACGCTCGCTCCCTTCGACAAGCTCAGGGCGAGCGGAGATGAAATAATCGGCCGCTCGTGGTGAGCTCGTCGAACCATTCGAGCGGGGCTAAATTAAAATTGGTACCATGAAATTTATTAAACCATTTCGCACACTCACTTTGGCAGATGTTCCCCTGGTAGGGGGCAAGACTGCGTCTATCGGGCAAATGATCTCTTCCCTCTCTAATGCGGGTATTTGCGTCCCAGATGGTTTTGCAATTACCGCCCAGGCGTATTGGTATTATGTGGAATACAATGGATTAATGCCTCAGATCAGCCAATTAATGACACAATTGCAGGATTATGGTGATCTGCAAAAGTTGCAAGAAACCGGAAATGCAATTCGTAATCTGTTTTTGCGAGCACGTATGCCTGAAGAT
>CAYMRF010000051.1:0-9232 GCA_964392765.1 uncultured Pseudomonadota bacterium | reverse complement strand
TACTAAAACGCCATCAAAAAATCGCTCCGTTCCTATTGCCGTTGCAGCTCCTTTTGATTGCTCCGTGCCGCCGGTTCTGCCGGATGAAAGAATGTTTTTAAGAATCGGCGCAAAAGTATTTGCACTTAAGTATTGCAATTGATAGACATGCAAAATAGATTTACCTGATTCTAATTCTACATCTACATATTTATTAATAAAATCGCGCACCCGTTCAACCGCTTGCGGTCTTCCAAAAACAATCAACCGATTAGTTCTCATATCGGGCACTAATCGCACCTTTTTAAAAAAAGTGCTGTTGTTAGTTGTTTTAATGCCTAAGCGTGCTTGATTAGCGTCGCCGGCCGTTTTTAAGAGCTCATTGTTAAACAGATCTGCAATAACATTCGCATTTTGATAGCGAAGTTGAATGATTTCGGGCTTCTCTTGCGCTTCCACATGATCAAGAGCAGTAACAATGCTCATCACCGCTTTAATGTTGTTTGCTTTATCACTGATAAGCACACTATTTGCTTGCGCATCAAGCTTATACCATGCTCCTGGATTATTGGGAGTGCTTGGTTCAGAAGGCAGCACATCTTTAAGAATTGTTACAATATCACCCAGATTTTCATCTGCAATTTTTATGTTAGAAAAATAATAAAGATATCGAATTCGCTTATCGGTATTAGGAATTTCATCGGGCTTCACGATGTATAAGGGCAGCGCCTCACGATGCACCATCGGGGATGTTTTAACGATGTTATACGTATCTTCTTTGGCAACCATTGAGTATCCGGCGATATCCAGCAAAGTATAGAGAATATCCCATGCTTCTTCAACCGTGATTTTATCTTCAAGATGAAGCGTCACTTTAGTGTTAATCGCATTAGCGCCCATGGGGAGTACCACGTTAACTTCTCGTTCTCCTGCAAGCCAGTTTATGATGTCTATCAGGTCTTCATTATCAAAATAGAAGCTCACTAAGCGATTTGGATGGCGGCGACGCATTGGACGCTTTTTGCAAGGCAAATCATTAATTTTCTCTTGTAGCACCGTATGAGTATCAATTTCGGCGTTCGCCGAAATTGAGGATAAACAAAAAATGGTTAAAAATAATAAGATGTAGTTCATGATTGTCCCTACGTCCCTTTTGGCATGATTGTTGCAATCGTAATGCCAACATCAATAGTGCGGGGAACTTTTTTAGATTTATTGATATCAAGTTCTTTTACAAATACTCGTTTATTGTTTTCAAGCTCATTAAGTAATTCTGTTAATTGCCGCATGCTAATTCCAGAGAGCTGATACGTTGCAACATCCACCTGATGATTTTCATCGCTAGAAGTAACCACTACGTTTTCCGCGCTCATGTTGCCTGCAATGCCGATACGTTCCAGCAGATCTTGCATGTATGCTTTAATGTTAAAGTTAGGATCTTCTTCGAGGAGTGCCATAATCTCAGCACGCTCTTTTTGAACTCGTTCAGCTCTGCTGAGCAATCGTTTCACATCTCTGCGCGTTTCATTTATGCCGGTAATTGTTTGTTGCCAACTCGATGTTGCGCTGAAATAGTAAAAAAGAATCGCGCCAATAAGCGCAAAAAGAATCGCTCCCACAATCGCTAAATAGGTATACCAGCTTTTTTTATCTAACTGCGCAATGCGCGCTTCTAAATTTTCAAAAAAGGTCATTGCTGCCCCCGTTGCCCTGGTTTTTTAGCAAGGCGAATGGTCATGGTGAATTTTGGATCGTGAACGCGCTCAACATAGCTAAAGAGTTTTGATTCAGAGAGGTCGCGCTGCAAGGTTGCAAGTTCATCATATCCGCGCACCTGCGCCTTCATAATTATCGTATCTGCAGTCATCGTGAGCCGCTCCAGCTCAAAGCCTAAGCTGGATTTATCAATCTTATTAGTGAGTTCTAATAAAAATTCCAGAAAATGAGGATGGGATGAAGCAGAGAATGCAGACCACATTTTTTCTTCCCGAGACACTTCAGCTTTAGCCGCCTCGAAGGTATCATCAAGGCCGGTAGCATCGTCAGGAATTTTTTTAATCTTTTCTTTGAGCGTAGAAATTATTTCTTGTTCAGATTGATTTGCTTCTCGCTTTAATTTACGAGTCTGCCAAATTACCATTGCAAGTAATGAGCCAATAATAAGTCCTAAAAGAGATGCGCCAATAATAAACTGCTGCATAAATTGTTTTGCATTAGATACTGCAAATTCTCGCTTTCTCAAATTTACCGTAGCGGTAGAGGTAGTTGGTAATGCGGTTGCTAAACTCACCATGTTTGCTTGCGGTATTGCGCTTTTGGCACTGATACCAAAGCCATTATGAATCAATCCATTAATATGAAATACTTCACATTTAATATGAGAAAGATCGGTAATCAGTTCCGGCAGCCCTTTGATGGTAGCGCTGGTACCAAATACAATTATTTTATTTATTGATTGGACTGGCTTTGCTTGCGAAACAAATGATTGTAAAGTAAACATCACATCATTAAAAAAGCCAGAAAACGCTTGCTTAATTGCGCCCACGTAGCCATCATCATGTGCTGAATCCAATCCATAGCGAATAATATGCTCGAGCGCTTCTTGTTCAGTAATGCGCAATGCGCTGCTCACGTGCCTCGCTTGATCAAGCAAGCCTCGCGGAATAGTTCGTATAAGCCGTAGTTGACCATCATAAATGTATGCCATACGCGTAGATTGCGCTTCAATCTCGAGCAATACAACTCCGCCCTTTTGGTTTGCATAGACAGGAATCATTTTATAAAGGCCGTAGAGTGCAAATAGATCGACAGTAACTTGTTCTGGTTGTATGCCAGCAGCTTCAAAAAGCGCAAGATGTTGCGCAAGATTTTGATTTTGAACAGCAGCAACTAAAACTTCTGAGCTGTTTTCTGCCGTATTTTCTTTGGTTACAATGCAATCGATAATTGCGTCGTTGAGTGAAAATGGAAGCAGTGGCTCAACTTCAAAGCCGATCACTTTTTTAATAGTATCGAGCCCAATAAAAGGAAGTTTTAATTCTTTAAAAATTACTTGAGAACTTGAGAGCGATGAAACAATAAGATCATACTGCGCTTGTTCAAGAATAATCTTAATAGCCGCAGAGGCTCTTTCTTGGTATTCAGTTGCAAGAGTGGTCGGTTGCAAAGGCATCTCATAACATTTTTCTATAATAATCTCTCTGCCCTTGCAGTAGATTTGTGTGGCACGAACTGCCGATTTACTAATATCAAAACCGATGGTACGCGTGCCGAATACGTAATATCCCTTTACTCGATCAGGGAGAAATAAGTTGCGGATCATGCGGTTACTCCCTTCTCATTTCCTAAGGCGGTCATCAAAGGAGACCCCTTAGATTTTTTGTTAGAGGCAACGATAGTTTTTTGTGGTGCTTTTGGTGCTTGAGCCACAATAGGAGTCACCACATCTTTTTGTAGCGTGGTTCCTTCAAGCGCATCTTTTTGTCTACGGAAAATAAATTCATCAGTTGCTCGTTCATTAAGGTCTTTACTGCGGAAGAACCAGCGATTTATTGGATCTCTACGCTCATTCGGATAATACATCTCATTAACGGTATCGGTATAATCGGTGAGATGATCATTGGTGAAGGAGGTGATAGCCTCTCCGCCTTGCGGTTCAATAATACGAGAAGAAATTAAAATTAAAAGATTTGATTTGCTTGCAATTTTAGTCTTATTTTTAAATAACCATCCGAGTAATGGCATATCTCCAAGCACGGGAACTTTGGTTACTAAGTTTTCAATATTTGTTTGAATTAATCCGCCCAGCGCGATCACTTCTTTATTGGTCACGATTGTCTTCGTCTTAATTTCACGCGTGGTTCGAACTGCGTTATCAGGATTTGCTGCGCCCACGAATTGAGACAATTTCACCACGATCTCAAGAACAATCATGCCATCAGAGTTGATCTGCGGTTGAATTTCAACCTTTAATTCTGCAGGAGCATCTCCATATGTATTGGTTTGTGTGTTGCTTCCACCTACGATAGTACCGGTCGTTACACGACGAACTTCACCAAGTGAAACCACCGCTTTTGCCTTATTGGTCGCAATCAAGAATGGATTTGCCAAAACCTGCACGTTGCTTGCCGTCTCTAGTGCTTGGATAATTGCCCAGACGTTCAGAGAATCCCCCAAGGAGATAATAGTATTACCGGCAGCAATACCGCTTGAAACCAGATTGAGAAGATTTCCGAGTAAACGGTTCACGCCATTACCATTCGGATCGGTAACAATTTGCCCGGTGCCAAATAATCCTGAAGTTTGAAATTTCACATTGGTGCCCGCAAGACCCTCAGATCCGGGAACTCTGCTGCGAATTTGGGCTCCT
The DNA here is from genome assembly GCA_964392765.1 of uncultured Pseudomonadota bacterium. GTDB lineage: Bacteria > Babelota > Babeliae > Babelales > Vermiphilaceae > BTUB01. The sequence continues at coordinate 4,884 of CAYMRF010000051.1, read as the reverse complement.
AATTGCCGCTTATCATTGAGAGCAACAGAAAGAAGCAATACTTCTATTGCAACTTGTGGCTGCGGGGCATCAAGCTCGCTAATAATCTCTTTTGCTCGCAAGAAATCTTCATAATCGCCTTTAATAATGAGGCGATTCGTTTCAAATTCAGGAGTAAAGGTGATTGGTTTCATGTATTTATCACCACCGCGCACGCCTCCAGTTCTACCGGCTTCTGAACCTTCACCAAATCGGGTAACCGTGTTCATAATATCAGCAATGGTTTTTGCATCGGCGTAGCGCAATGGTAACACGTGCAACGGAGAATATGGTTGCGTGAGATCAACGTCTACTGATTGGGTGATAAAATCTTCAATGCGCTTAATAGAATCTTGGGGTCCCAGAAGAATTAAAGAGTTGGTTCTTGGCTCTGCAAAGACGGCAACGTTATCAGAGAAATATGCTGAGGGTGGAGTTCTTCTGCCCGGAAAGAATCGTTGCTGCGCCATCGATTTTTCATCAACTTGCGCAAGTGAGTCGTAGAGCGCTTTTACTTCTTTTGCATCAGCCTTGCGCAATTTAAGTACACTCATTGCTTGTGGCATCACCGATTTATCAAGCTCTTTTACAATGTTCATAAGACTTTTGATATTATACGATTTATCAGTGATTATGAGCGCCTTCATTTCTTGCAAGATAGCCAAAGATGAACTTGGACTGCGCAGATCATTGGCGATTTTAGCAATAGTTTCCAGCGCGGCATTTTCTACAAAGTAAACATAGCGCACCATTTCATCACTATTAGGAAGCTCTGAGGGAGGAACGCCAATAAATGCGCGCAATGGCGATTTTTTTGCAAGATCGATAGTTACAATTCTTTTTAATTTGGGATTTGCTTCAGAGATTACCGCAAAGCCTGCAATATCCAAGAAGGTGACAAAAAGATCCCAGGCCTCTTTTTTGGTGAGTGGGCGCTGAGTTTTAAATGAGATTTTATTACCTTTTACGGTTTTTGCGCCTTGTAGCATCGGCGTGATAGAATCATCCGCCACGAACGTGAGATCAAAAAGCTCAGATATTTGATTGATGAGCATTTCAAGATCAGCGTTCTCAAAATGGAATTCAATGCTCGGCTCTTCTTCGGGACAATAGGGCAATTCTTTTTCTACCTGAGGTGATTTTTCTTCAACGATTGCGTGCGGGGAGAGTATCTCGTTTTCTTTTTTTTCGAGTGCGATTAATTCACCCGGCTCGCTGATAATCCCGAGTTTTGAGAGTTTTTCATCTTCAAATTGCTGCGGTAAATCAATGGATGTTTGTAATTTGGTGTCTGCCGGGAGTGAGGCTTTTTGTTGTTTTTTGCCACCACATCCGGGAATTGCCGCAAGGGCGAAAATAAGGCATAAAAAAATAATTAAACGCTCTATTTTCATAGTATTACCCGTTTAGATTTGATAAAACATTTTGGGTTGGCCGTTTGCCTCTTTCTAACATATTAGCTTTTTCTCGATCTCTAATTTCATGCAATGTTGGTGCGAACGTGCGTTTTTGTTCAAGTTGCTTTTTCTGCTCTTCTTTAACTTGTTCTGGCGAAGGTTTTTTCTGCCCCACTTCTTGCTTGCGTGCTGTGCGAACTTCTTGTAGCAGATAGTTCAGCGTCGTTTCATGGCCATTTCTTAATAAGGTAACGGTAATTGTATCATTTGTCTTCAAACTGCTGATTTGTTTGAAGATTTCAAGTCTATTTCCCGTTTCTGCCACCGAAATATCATTTACTTTAGTAATGAGGTCATCTTTATTGAGTCCGAGTGCTCTGGTGAGCGGTCCGGGCCCCACGCGCACTCCAATGCTTTGTCCTTGGCGATAGGCAGTAGTTACTTCTAGCGTATCAATGAATTGCCCTAAACTTTGAATGCGATTAATAAATTCTGCGGTATTAATAGTGAAATTAAATGGCCCTGTTTGGCTAATCACAGTATCCCACCCTTCAATGCTTGCATAGGTTGGATCTATTTTTGCATCTTTTTCGCGCAGATAAAGAACCTCTTGTTGGCCATTTGCACGCATTAAAATAATTTTATTACTAAAGATACGAATCAGCTGCGCATCTTCTACCATATCGCCTACTTTGAAAGAACCTTCTTTAGTACTGCGATTATCCATAATGATCGCTCTGTTTTTAGTGTCATCCGAAAGAACAATAATAATGCCTTTGAGGCTTATTGGCAGGGGCTCTATAAATTGAGGTTTTGGTTCTTCTGGTACCCGCACAGCCATTGGAGCGGGAGCTTCTGGCATAGGCCCTATTTGATCGGGCGTTTCCATAGGAATGAGCTCTTTTTGATAGGTGTCAAAAAGATCGTATTCATAAATTTTATTAATATTGATTTTAGAACTTTCAGTTTGTGCGGGCATGCGATAAGGAGCAGGCTCAATGTTTTCGCGTGGTGGAATTTCTGGACGCGAAAAATAAATAAAACCTGCGGTGATGCAGGCAAGTAATAAAAGCGCGCTATTTACTATCCAGAATGGCTGTCTCATTCAGATCCTTACCAATAAAAGTTACTTCACACAATACCCCTCATATTTCACTTTTGTCAAGCCGAGGGAATCCTTATGGACATGCTACGTTGCTAATGATTTTTTGTATAATGCTTTGAGCAGAAATCTGTTCTGCTTCTGCCAAGTAGCTCACTATAATGCGGTGACCTAAAACATAAGGCGCAACGCGTTTGATATCATCCGGCGTCACAAAATGGCGTCGCTTTAAAAAGGCATGCGCTTTTCCTGCATGATATAAGGCCAGTGTTGCGCGTGGTGAAGCGCCACATTCTATATATTGCTTAAATGTTTCTAATTTTACTGTTTCTGGTGCTCGTGTTGCATGAACAATATTCACAATGTATTCAATGATTCGTTCATCAACATAAATTTCTTTTACTAATTGTTGCGCAGTTTTAATCTCATTGGCTGAAATGAGATGACTCAAAGCACTTAAATCTAATGAGCGGCGCAAAAGCTCTCGTTCTTCAATTTTATTAGGATAATGCATTTGTAATTTAAACATAAAGCGGTCCACTTGCGCTTCAGGCAAGCGGTACGTGCCTTCTTGTTCAATCGGATTTTGAGTTGCAAATACTAAAAATGGTTGTTCCAGTGCGAACGTGTTGGAGCCGATGGTTACTTGTTGTTCTTGCATCGCCTCAAGGAGTGCTGATTGCACTTTTGCAGGAGCGCGGTTAATCTCATCTGCTAAGATTAAGTTTGCAAAAATGGGACCTTTTTTGGTTTCGAATTCTTGCGTTTTTTGATTGTAAATTAGAGTCCCAATAAGATCGGCAGGCAATAAATCCGGAGTAAATTGAATTCTATTAAATTTAAGTCCGAGTACTTTGGTGATTGCTTTTATGAGAGTAGTCTTAGCAAGCCCGGGAACCCCTTCCAGCAGGATGTGCCCATTGCATAAAATAGCGATCAATACAAATTCGATCGCCTCATGCTGGCCAACAATAACTTTAGATACTTCATTGGCGATGCCATAAAATTGAGTGCTTTCACTTTTAATTTGCTCAATCACAGAAGCATTCGTATTTGTTTGTGGTTCTATCATAGTAACAGTAACCTTTCTTGGAATGATTTTTCTGATATGATCAGATTATCAGTCTTAGAAAAAAGTTACAAATTTAGGAAAAATTATGATTTTATCGGGTAAAGAAATTAAACGAAAAATGGGCAACGAGATTTTTATTGAGCCATTTAATGAGCGTCAATTAGGCCCGAATAGTTATAATTTGCGCCTCTTTAATGAGTTAATGGTTTATGAAGATGAGATGCTGGATATGAAGAAGCAGCATACCGTTAAAAAAATTATGATCCCCGAAGACGGACTCGTTCTGCAGCCAGGTAAACTCTATCTGGGAAGAACGCTTGAACATACGCGTACTGATAATCATGTTCCAATGCTTGAAGGCCGCTCATCAATTGGCCGTTTGGGGATGTTTATTCATATTACTGCTGGATTTGGCGATGTTGGGTTTAATGGATTCTGGACGCTTGAAATCTTTTGCGTTCAACCAATTCGCATATATCCGGGTGTAGAAATCTGCCAAATTTTTTATCATACTATCGAGGGCGATTATACCCGTTACATGAGCAATAAGTACCAGAATAATATTGGAATTCAACCAAGCTTGCTCTATAAGGATTTTGAATTAATTTAAGGATTTTTATGACACAAAAAGCAATTCTGATTGTTTTACTCGCATTTGCTGCGCCGTTTGCCCAGGCGATGATGAAATCAGCTGAAACTGAACTTGATATGATCCCTGCTCTTGAAGTGAGCAAGGATGATCTTCTTAGAGCGTTTAAGGATATGAAAGGGGCTCATTTGCAGCATTCTGTTTATGCTAATTTGTGCAAAATGAGTGTGCTAAATGCCATAGGAAATTATCACTCAATCGGTGCACATATTGACAGTACTTCAGACAGAGGCGAGACTCCAGCGGGACGAGTGGTGCGCGCTTTTAAAAAAAGCCAATCAGAAATTGCATCATTAGTCGAGGGAGCAACTTCTTGTGGAAATTTTTTACAGGATCTAAAAAATATCGAATTATTAATAGAGGGCCGTGCCTCTGAGTTTAATTTCGCAAAAAGCATCGAAGCTAAAAAACGGTTTATAGGGGATACTCACAATTATCTAAGGGTATTTCGAGGCTTGAAAGCAATACTGATTCATTATGAAAATATTGCGCATGTTAAGGGTCTTCGTGACACATTTATAATGGGCCAGTTCGTCTCTGATTTTTTATTAACTAAAGCGCTTGAAAAATATCCCACTGCTTGGGAAGATCCAATTGAAAATACTCCATTTATTGTACACACAGAAAAAAGTTCTAAGTAGTTTTG
>CAYMRF010000050.1:0-9420 GCA_964392765.1 uncultured Pseudomonadota bacterium | reverse complement strand
GTGCGATGGATCTTGATCAAACCTTAGTCTCGCGCGATTTCATTAATGAAAAGCTTCGCTTAATTCTTGATGAAGCCAGCGATAAGTGGGGCGTTAAAGTGAATCGCGTTGAGCTGCAAGAAGTAAATCCGCCGGCCGATATTCGCCACGCAATGGAAAAGCAGATGCGCGCTGAGCGTGATCGCCGTGCATTAATCTTAGAAGCTGAAGGATTTAAAGCAGCAGCAATCTTGAAGGCTGAAGGTGTTCAAGAATCGGATGTGTTACAAGCAAAGGGTGAGGCGCAAGCGCGAATCATCAATGCTGAATCGGAAGCCAATGCACGCATAAAGATTGCGCAAGCAGAAGCTGACGCCATTACTATGGTGCAAAAAGCGATCCCTAATGGCGATCCAATGCCATATCTCTTGGGCATGCAATATATCAAAACCATGCCTGAATTGATGAAAGGCAAAGATGATAAACTGATCTTAATGCCGTATGAAGCCAGCTCATTGGTTGGCTCATTAGCATCGATCAAGAAAGTCTTTGAGAATATAAAAGAGTAGATTTTTTACTCAGCAAAGCTGAGTGCTTAAAAAAGCCCATTGCTGGTTCGTAATGATCACGGCAGTGGGCTTTTTTTATTGTCGGCGCAGTCCGCCGAAGCTTGCCGAGCCGGAAGGCCCGGATAAGCGAAGGCTGAATTCGCGTAGATAAGCCATTTCTCCCATCATATTTACAAATAGAAACAATTATTGCTACTCTGAAAATAAAAGAGGAAAAGAGTAGTAATGAAGTTTTTTGGCCGTTTTTTAACAATTCTTCTCATTTGTGCGCAAGTACGCGCTTTTGAACCGCCTCCAGCGCCGCCGGCAGCAGGCATAAAGCGTGCTGCGTCTGAAGAAGGAATTGCGCAATTAATGGCAGAAAAATTTGCCAAAATTGAACAAGAGGCTGTTCCGGCCAGCGATCTTGCCAAAGCGATTATTCATGCAGCCTTCAGTAATCAAAAAGATCGAACGAAGGAGCTTTTTGCTCAAGCCTATTCTCCAAAGCATGATTCCTATATTGGCCTGCCTCCATCATTTAAAGATGATAAAAATCGAACTCTGCTCATGGCAGCGGCTGCGATCGGGGATACTCAAATATTACAACGAGTAATGCGCTTGCCTATCAATATAAATGCCGTTGATTCCTTTGGGCAAACGGCATTAGCTGATGCGGTTTCAGAAGGGAATATGGTAAACGTAAACTTATTATTAAGAGCGGGAGCTTTACCTGTTTGGTTCGTGGGGCAAACCGTGGATGGGAATGTATTATTAAATGCCGCAGACGCTAATAATACTGCTATGGTTGAGAAGTTTTTGGCATATCCTGAAGTGAGAGACCATATCAATTTTACTACAGAGATATTTCCGTTTTCTCCTCTTGAACGTGCTATTGCATATAACAATTATCCCATGTTTCAAAAAATTCTGGCGGTTCCGGGGATTGAATTAAATTCAGAAATGCTTTTCAAGGCATTGAAAATAAATCCTCAGATGGCCCGAGATCTTTTGGATCGAGATGTTTTTAATAGGGATATTAAAGTTACCGATAAGGTTGAAAAAAATGATCAATATCCGATTTTTGCACTCTTTAAAACTACAAAAAATGTTAAAACTGATGAAGAAACGGCAGAATTGCTGCAATTATTACTCGCGTATGGAGTAAGCGTTAATGTGCATGATGAAAAAGTGAATCGGTTTACACCATTAATGCTTGCGGTTCAGCAGTCAAAGCCTAAAACGGTTGAAGTGTTATTGCAGATCGGCGCACGAACCGATGTTAAAGATAGATGGGGACATACTGCTCTGTGGCATGCGCAAAGATTAGAAATGGGTGATAAAGAGCGTATCATAGAGCTCCTTAAAAGATATGGAGCGCGCGAATGAAGCTCTATATTTTATTATTACTCACCATTTTTATTCCAATAAGTGCAGCTGAATTGCGTCCAGCGCCGCCTCGCAAGCGATGGGCATTGCAAGAAATAAATAGGCAAGAGGAATCTAAGGCCGCCAAAATAGAGGAGAAGGAAGAAGATCTTCCTGCAACGATGGGCGAGCAGAGCGAGTTGGCAAAAGTTTCAAAAGTAGAAGCTGTAACGCCAGAGCCTCCAACATTAGCAAAATTGCCCACTGAACTTAAAGAGCGAATTTTTAAAGCATTGCTGGTAGAAAAAGGACTCGGAAAAAAGAAGCTCTTTAAAGCAGTCCAAAATATAGCAAATGTCAGATTAGCCGCGCCAATACTTACTCCAATACTCGATGATCCGGCAGTAGTGGATTATATTATCAAAGAATTAGCACGAAGATATACCATGGGAGATGTGATTCAAGTAGTAATCGCATGGGGATCTAAGCAGGCCGCCGATTGGCTTCATGAAGCGTTAATAAAAGAGATAAAGTTAGAGAACCAACCACGGGCAGCAGGAGAGATAATTGCGGCTAAAATCAGGCTTCCATATATTCTTTCTCAAGCGATAATTCGCGCAGTTTTTAATGACGAGCCTGATGTTGCTAAGTTTCTTTTAAATAGTGCCTACATGCCTGAGTATAAAACTTATTTGGTTTATCTCAATGCATACGATAGAAATGGTGGTAACTCTTTCCTCATGGCGATTGCAAAATTGGCAGATACAGAAATTTTAGCACGAATACTTAATCGGCAAGTTCTGCACCTCATCAATGATCTCAATGAGGACACGCAAACCGCATTGAGCTATGCGATTATGAGCGGTAATGTGCAAAATGTTGATCTATTATTAAATGCAGGAGCGCAGACGGTCTGGAAAGAGCCAGGGAATAATCAGGTGTCAGGAACTGCACTTTATTATGCAGCCCGGGCAAATAATCTTGAATTGGTTGAAAAATTTTTGCAAGATCCAAAAGTAGTTGAGCAAATCGGGTTTCAGGATTGTGATGCTCGTTCTGCACTATCTTATGCAATTATATATAATAATTATCCCATGTTTAGCCGATTGATCGATGTTCCCGGTATTGACTTGCATGGCCCACTTCACGAAGCATTGAATGCCAATATACAAATGGTCAAAGATCTCGTAGCGCGCAAGGTTGAAATAGATCCTCGGCATATTTTTTCTATATTTTATGATGATGTACACAAAAAATCTTCTCTGGATGATGAAACCATGAGTGAGATGGTGAAGTTATTGCTTGCTGGCGGTGCTCAAGTAAATATACATGATGATTGTAATCTCCAGAAAACCCCCTTAATTCATGCAGTTGAACAAGCAAAATATAAAACGGTACTCGCTCTTTTGGAGGCCGGTGCAAATCCAAATATTCCCGGAGCATATAGTGGAGATAACCCTGATATTCAAAATCATGTGCCCCTTTGGTATGCAAATCAGCTTAAGACTTCAAATAAAAAAAATATTATCGATCTTCTTAAAAGATATGGAGCAAAAGAGTGAAGTATTATATTTTATTTTTGCTAGTAATGTGTGCGCAAATACGCACGGCTGAGCGACCTCCGGCTCCTCCTACGGGAGCGGGAAAACGGCCTAAATCGGAAGTTGTTGAGCCAACAAAGCCTGCTAAAGCAGCAAAAGTTCAAGCTAAAGAGAAAGAGCTTTCTGTTCTAGAAGCGTTACCGGATGAAATCAAGATGCCAATTCTCAAGGCATTGTCAGTTGAAAAAGGCTTTGGCAATGAAAAACTATATCAAGCAGCGGCAAATATTCGTGCTTTACGTGTAGCTGGTTCTACTCTTTTGCAACAGGCCATTGATAATCCGGAAATTCTTGGGGATATGGTCACAAAGTTAACAAAAGATATGAGCTCGCAAGAAATCAATGAACAACAATATTATAAAAATATTTTAGATACAATCATTGCATTTCATACTAAGCCTGCTATTGATTGGTTTAGAATGAGATTTGCTGGCGATATTAATATGTATGCCGCTCTTTCAAGAGCTATTATTAATTTTGCCTTTGATAACAAATTCGATGAAGCAAGATTTCTTTTGGAACTTGCCTATTCGTCTCAGAGTGATACTTATAAAATGTTGCATCTCAACACAGTTAATAATGCTAAGCAAAATCTTTTAATGGCAATAGCTAAATTAGCAGACACCAAAATAATGCTAAGGATTTTGAATACCATAGTTTCTTGGTCGAAACAATATGAGGCTCCAGATATTAATTGGATTGATGATAACTCTCGAACCGCTTTAGAATATGCCATTTTGAGTGGTAATAATGAAAACGTTGAATTATTAATTGAATTGGGTGCATTGGCAATTTGGCGAAATGAACAAGAAGAAATAGTTGGAAGTGCCTTGTTGCCAGCCGCTTACAAAAATAATCTTGCATTAGTGGAACGCTTTTTACAATTTCCCGAAGTAGCCCAAAATATTAATTACACTAACGAAAATTACCCTGAGCATCCACTTGAATATGCAATGGATAATAATAATTATGCCATGTTTGCCCGAATTCTTGCGGTTCGGGGAATTCAACTAACCGGAGCAATGCTCTATAAAGCCTTACAAGTAAATCGGCAAATGGCATTAGATCTTATAGCTCGCGGTGTGAATGTGGATGATGATGCAGGTGCTGGGCATTTTCCTATTTTAGCGTTATTCACTACAGATGAACGAGGAATGCCGCTTTTTGATGATAATACCACCGTTGAGCTCCTTAACATCTTGCATAAAGCTGCAGCCAAGAGCGATCAAGTGCTCGATGTTGAGAGAGGGGATGAAAGGCATAAAAATGCTACCCCACTAATAATGGCGGTGCAGCAAGGAAAATATAAAACGGTAGAAGCACTCTTAAAAGGACCGGCTGACATTTATGAAAAAGATAAAGATATTTCAGCAGCGCAACCCGATATTGGTGCAAAAGATGAAGATGGTAAAACTGCTATCAATTATGCAGATGCACTAGAAGAACCGCTCAAAGGAATTATGAAAAAGCTTCTTCCAGCAGCGCCAGTAGAAGCATCTAACCGTCAAGAAGAATCAGAGGAAGAAGGATGAAGCCGATTTGGAAGGGTTCAATCTCGTTTGGATTAGTAAGTATTCCAGTCCGTTTATATTCGGCAGTGCAAGAGCATGTGCTTGGCTTTAAAATGCTGCACAATAAATGCCATACGCCCGTGAGTTTTCAGCGCTGGTGCTCTCATTGCAAAAAAGAAGTGGCATGGCCGGATATTGTAAAAGGCTTAAAGCTAGAAGATGGATCATACGTGGTACTCACGCAAGAAAAATTAAAATCATTACGGCCAAGAACTACCGATACGATTGCTATCGTGCAATTTGTGAATGCCGATCAAATTCAACCTATTTATTTAGAGCACCATTTTTATTTAGGGCCGGATAAGGCAAGTGAAAAATCCTTTTATCTCTTTAAAAAAGCGCTTGAAGCTTCAAGAAAAGTAGCCATTGGCATTTTTGTGATGCGAGATAAGGAGTATACCTGCGTGATTAATCCCTATGAAAGCACGATGCTGCTTTCAACACTCAATTATGCGTATGAGATTCGAGATTTAAAAGAGGTTCCTAATCTTGGCAAAGAAGCGAAAAAAATCGATGTAAAAGAAGTGCAGTTAGCTGAACAATTAATTGATAAGCTCACGGTTAAGAAATTTAATCTTGCGCAATTTAAAGATACGTTTGCTGAGCAATTAAAGAAAGCGATCAAAGCAGGCAAGAAAGAAAAGTTTGCAGGCACAAAGAAAAAGAAAACTAAAGAAAAAGCGACTACTATTGCCAAAAAACAAAAAGATAAAACATTACTTACGGCTTTACGCGCAAGTTTAATTGCGCCGGGAAAAGGCGGTGAAGTTGCGCGGGCAAAAAAGCGGTAACCTTATTCATGCTGAGCTCGTCGAAGCATTGACAAATACTGCATAGTCGTAAACAAAGCATTGTTATCAAACTTATGTAACATAATCCACCCTTCGACGGGCTCAGGGTGAATAATTAGATAATTAGAACTCTTGCAGCTTGATATTTCATAGGCAATCTTTATAGTATTTTTCAGCAATCCAATCACAACTATTTTATTTACAGGATTTTCATGAGATTAATACTATTATTTTCTGTTTTATTTCTTTGCTCAAGCATATCAACAATGGAGCCAATTCAGCCACGAATGGGCCATAAGGCATCAGAAATTTTAGATAAAAATAGAGAGAACTGTGAAAATTGGCAACCAATTGCGTGTTGTGCATGCGTTACAGCATCATTGGCTGGAGAAGCGTTTAGTTTGATTGATAGAGGCACTGCGACGACTATGGCTGTTGTAGGCCTGTTAACACTCGGGATAACAAAGGACACCTCGCAAAGAGAATTACGAGAACAATTAAGAGCTCGAACTTCTAAAAAGATGCAGTAATATTCAGTTCACTGGAATTATCATGAAATTATTTTTGTGCAGCCTGCTTATTTTTTCTTCTACTGTATCTATGAATGAATCTGTGCTGCCATTGCAACCTAAAATGGGTCAAGAAATTTCAGCAGAAATTGTAGATAAGGATTGCTTAGAGCAGTGCCAAGATTGCAGCACGATTGGTCTTTTTACGGTTTCTGCAGGAGCGATTGCAGGCCTTTCTGCTCGAGTTTTACACAGATGTGGCCTGGGTCTGGGAGCTCGTATAACCCCGCATGAAGCGCTGGTTGCACTCTGTATCCCGCTTGGGGCGATTCCTTGGCAGCAGATCAATAATCTCTTAGCAGATGTAAATGAGCCAAGAAGACAGCAGCGTGCAGAATATCTTGCGCAATTAAAACAATCTAAAGAAGTGTAATACTACTCATGAGCTGAAAGAAGACAATGAAACTTTTATTTATATGCATGGCGTTAACCTGTTTTGAATCTATTGCTTCGCCGGCGCCAATTCAACCACGCGCCGGAGCTAAAAAAGTTCAGCTTCAATTGTGCCGCGAGAGGTTAATGCAGAGTGACGGTGATCGATGCGAAGGGTATTGTGCGGAAGCTTTAAAAACAGTATGCCTCAGCACACTTGTGGTCCTTGCTTACAATGCACTAAATAGTTATAAATCAATAAATGGCGCAACTTTTAGTATTGATTCGCAACAAAAGCAGGGCTTGCTGGTAGCTGCGGGAGTCGGGTTCGTCACTTTTAATGCGATTAATAGGGAATTGCGCCAAAGAAAGAGAAGAAATGGGACGATGCTTCATTATGAAAGCAAAAAAAATAAGTAGTAAGTAAACTCGCTTTAATAACACCAATTAAAGGATAGTATGAAGTTAAAATTGTTTGTGAGTTTGCTCTTAACCAGTTATGCAGCTTTTTCTATGACGCGTGTAACGCCTGAGGGAATTCGAGCAACTGTTTTTACGAGCCAAGAGCTTGCTGATATGCAAAGTCCTCATGAAGTTTTTGCCGAAGATCTTGAAGAAAAGTGTGGTAATTGCTGCTGGCAAGGAGTTGAAGATGGTTGCCCTCTCGGATGCTCTTTGGGTTCATTGGTGGCTGGTGCAGCCAGTTGGGGATTTTGCACTACCATGAAATCTCGTTTAGTAGAAATTTTGCAAGCTAATGGTATATCAGTTGTGCAAAAAATAGTGGAAAATGGTGAAATAGCTGCAGCAGGATTAGCGATAGGAGCAGTTTCTTTCTATGCTGCGCGTGCAGGAGATCATGCGGGAAAACAAGCAGAAATACGAAATGAAGAATATCAAAAATATCTGCAGAAAATAGAAAAACTTTCCCCAGAAGAGCGTGCAAATCATATCAAAGAATGCGTGCTTGAAAGAGAACGCATAAAATATTTGCTTACTAAAAAAAATAATTAAAGTGAGTTGAGAATGAAGTTAGTATTATTGCTTGGTGTTTCATTAGTCTTCGTCGACATTGCCGCAAAGCCAGCGCCAGCTGTGCAGAAACCAGAACAAGAGGATTGTTATGAGCAGTGTGAAGATTGCCTCTCGCTGGGACTTTGCGCAGTATTTAATGCATCAACGGCCATGGTTCTTAATGCTTTTGCTCATAAAGCTATTTTGAGAGAAGATGAAGCGAGCGCTTGTTTCTTAGGAGGCTTGGGTGTATTGAGTAGTATTGTGGGTAAAATTGAATTACAGAACCGAAATATGGCCCGAGCAGATGCAAGAACAAAACTTTTGGAAAAAGATAAAAAAACAAAGTCAGAATAACCCACTGAAAATATTTCACACCCCGTTCGTGGTAACGAGTGAAACGAGTGTATCGATTCATATTTATAAAGAAGAAAATCATATGAAAAAAATATTACTGAGCTCTTTGATAGGTGCTAATCTTTTGGCTATGGGACCAGCGCAACCAAGAATGGGGCAAGCGCTAAAAACACCTCATGAAATTGTTCCAGAAGATGATAACGAATGCTGTGAAAAATGGGTAACGAGAGGAATTAATGGAGCAGCGGCTGGATTAGGCCTGTTTTTGTCTTATAAGTTGTTTAAAGATCCTACGGATTATATGGGAAGAAATTGGAGTACCGTCGAGAATACAATAACTATAACAGTTGGCTGCATTGCAGGTATTGGGGTGGCAGTAAAATCATGCTTAAATTCAGAAAATGTAGATAGAATAAGAAAACGAAGTGAAGAGCATATTGCCTATCTTTTAGCAACAAAGCAGGAAAATCAAAAAACTAAGAAAACCCAATGAACCAACGTTTGCTTCCGAGCCTTCTATTTTTTTGTTCAACTCAAGCAGCGCAGCCGCCATTGCAGCCATATACTAAAATAAACATGTTACGATCTTCGCACGAGGTTGTAAAAACTGATTGGGCAGAGCAATGCGAAAATTGTAGTAACTGCTGTTGGCTTGTTGTGCCCGCAGCAACATGTTGTTGCATCAGTGCAAAGTTGCTCGCACGATGGTATCAAGAATTAACACCCCTAGAAACAGCTGCAACAATTGGAGCCGGGGCTGCGTGGGTTGCCTGGGGTTGGGCTAATAAAAACTTACGTGAAAGAAATAATGCGCGGCAGTTATTGCGAAATCAATTAAAGGCGCAGGAATCTAAAAAAATACAGTAAAAGGTAGGAAATTATGAAGACAGCAATCTTTTTTTTAAGTATGTGTGTTTGTTCAAGTGTAGTTGCAATGGATGCGCCGCCACAGCAAGTGGTTGGAGCAAAACAGTTAAAAGCTCCTGAGGAGCTTCTGGAAGTAGATGCTACTGAAAAAGTTGAAGATTGTTGCCAATATCTGTGTATAAATTCGACATTAATTTCTTCAGCTGTTGTTTACTCTCTTGCACCCGGTGGCTACTTGAACAAGATATATAACATGTGGAAGAAACATCAGCCGCAGTCCAGAATAAGTGCTTTTTATGATGCAAATCATACTGCACCAATTATACGAACATCAGAAAGTATTATAACATCTGTACCTGTTGTGCTTGCAGCAGGGGTTATTA